>CAZUUR010000235.1:0-3289 GCA_964622815.1 uncultured Oscillospiraceae bacterium
GCGTCTATATCCCAGCGAAGAATAACAAATTTTACCTCCGGCATGGAGTTCATAAGCTCTCGCGCCGCACGGCAAAATCCCGCTTTATTATATAGCCCGGATATTGTGTCCAGCTCCGCCAGATACATGCCCGAAACATCGCTCCTGTTGAATGCAATAACGTTTCTGTCGCCGTCTGCATAGGTGAACTGCCACTTCTTGCGTACCATGCCGCCCGTGGGAAGCTTTATGTTGAGCGAGCAGGCATATATGGATTTATTGGCAAGCTCCGCCATTACTCGCTCTATGGAAATACTATCAAGGCTGTTGCCTTGGCCAGGCTCAGCCATAAGCTTGGGCGCTATGGCGGAGATGGCAAGCGTGTAGTTATCGCCGTGGCGCGGCGCGTCTTTGCAGTCCTCGCGGCGCTTTAGCATGCTTATGACCTGAGTGCGCGTATCCATAAGCGCGATGTATTCATATTGCATATCAACGAATTTGTCGAGCACCGTATGCATAAGGCGCTCGCTTGCCGTTTGAGCGTCTTGTTGCGGCGCGAAGCTCAGCTCAAGCTGCTGCGCCGTTATGACAACGCAGTTTTCACACGCCTGATACGCCCGCAGCGCATACGTTACGCCCGTTTGCTCGTCCTTTTCAACAAAGGTGCTGTCGCCGCCAAAGAGCGCCAGCTTTATATATGCCGCATAACATTGGGGACGCTTGGCCTTTAGCTGCTCAAAATCAAGCCACCATTGCGCGTTCGCGGCCGCCTTGTTCATGTATACCGTCTCAAGCCTAGGCTCGTGAGCGCCTAAAAAAACCTCCACCACAGCGCAGGATATTGGGCTATTATCAAAAAAAGTGGCCGTTTCGGCAATGTAGGTGGTTTTATTCATGCTTTACCTAATTAACACTAATTGATACGCAGTAACAGTTTTGAATATGATATAATTATATCAGGCCTAATATGTAATTACAACCTCAAATTTACATTTTAATTACATTGTAACGTCAAATATTTAATAAATAAACAAGGCAATATATTATGCCGAAGGAGAAGTCTGTGGAAAAAACGAATGTAATGAGGCTTATGGACGCGAGGGGTATTAGCTATAAAGCGCACGAATATGATGATCGCATAACAGACGGGGAGGAGGTGGCAAGGGCAGTTGGCAAGCCGGCGGACGAAGTGTTTAAGACGCTTGTAACGGTTGGCGCGTCCAAGAAAAACTATGTGTTCGTAATACCGGTGAGCTGCACGCTTGATTTAAAGAAAGCGGCGAAGGCAGCGGGGGATAAAAGCATAGCGATGATATTGCAAAAGGAGCTGTTGCCGCTCACGGGCTATGTCCACGGCGGCTGTTCGCCCGTGGGTATGAAAAAGCAGTTCCCCACGTTTATAGATGAGACGGCGGAGCTTTTTGACACTATATGCGTGTCTGCCGGAAAGCGCGGCGCACAGCTTGAGCTGGAACCGCGCTCGCTCATGGAAGCCGTAGGCGGCAAAGCATGCGCTCTCACGTGACACAGAGACAGTGCGCACACGAGGCATGGCTGCAAGCGCCATGTCGCCATCAAGCGCAGCCCGCACCTTTTATTCCCTGAAATACCTATATAGCGTGCATTGCATGCCGCCGTTGCTAAGCTTCCTGCGTTTGCCCGCTTTTTTGCCGTAAATCTTTTCAAAATCGGGGTTGGCGGTGATAATATTCACGTCGAAATCGCTCAATGCGTCAAACTTCTCGCGCATGAGCGCATAGAGCTTTTCGGCCTGACCGCGCCCTAGCATTCTTTCGCCGTAGGGCGGGTTGCACACGATAACGCCGCCCTTTTTATCGCACTCAAAATCCTTGAGGGGCTGCGCCTTCCAATTCACCATTATGCCCGCCTTTTTGGCATGCTTCTTGCAAAGGTCAATATAATGCGGGTCAATATCCATGCCGAGTATATCGGGCTGTATGTCTACTATACTGTCCCGCGCTTCCTCGCGTGCCATCATAAATTCGTCGCCGCCGAGGAACGGCCACCCTTCCGCCGCGAACTCGCGATTAAGCCCCGGCGCTTGATTGCGCGCTATCATGGCGGCCTCTATGGGCATTGTACCGGAGCCGCACATGGGGTCGATAAGCGGAATGTCGCTTTGATAGCGCGAAAGCAGCACTATGGCCGCGCCGAGCGTTTCGGATATGGGCGCGGGCACGTTGAAGGTGCGGTAGCCGCGCCGCGTAAGCCCGGCGCCGCACGGATCGAGCGCGAGAGTTACATTATTGCGCAGTATGCCCACCTCGAATATCACCTCAGGCCCGCCCTCGGGTATCACGTTCACATGATAGGCGGACTTAAGATTTTCAACTATAGCCTTTTTTGTGATGCTCTGGCAGTCAGGCACGGAGAAAAGCGAGCTTTTAGCGCTCTTTCCCGTAACGTGAATGGTGGTGGTGGGCTTCAAAAACGGCATAAGATCGGCGCTCTTAACGCCCTCGAACAGCTCGTCGAACGTGGTCGCGGTGAACGACGCCACATGGAAAAGCACGCGCTCGGCGGTGCGCAGCCAAAGCATAGCGCGCGCCATAGTGTAATATTCTCCCGAAAAATACACCCTTGCGTCCAGCACCTGCTCAACCTCTATGCCTATGCTTCTTAGCTCCCTTGCTACCAGCGCTTCAAGACCGAGCTTACATGTTGCCACAAACCTCATTTTTTAATACCTTGCTTTCACTTAGGAAAGCGTCCTTTCCGCCGGTTTTCGTTATTGTTTTGGTATTACTCTTTCAATTTTTTTCAGCGCGTTATCAAGTCTTACGGCGCTTACGCCATATTTTCTGCATATCTCGGTGCGGGAGGTTTCCACGCCGGTGTCGCGGCAGGCCAAAAAATCGAGCGCGGCGGCCATCGCCACGGTTTGCGATTTTGTGAGCGCGGGCGCGGAGTCCGCAGCCGCCTCAACGTATTTAGACCATATCTCACGCGCCGCCTGCTGACACTCCTCGCTGCGCGAAAACATATTGCTCGCGGCGATGTCCGCCACGTCCATATATGCCTTGCTCACTATGGGCTTGTTCATCTCGTTCGTGCGTGTGAACTTGCTTTCCACAAGCTCGCCTCTTACATAGCCGTAATACGGCTCGCGCGCCTTCATGAGCTTGAGGTGGGTGAACGCCTCGCGCTTTAATTCATCGGGCTGGTCGCGCCTGAGCGCAAAATCCCTTATCATGCGCTCCGCCTTCGCATTAGAAAACGTGGCGGTGAGCGCGAGCATGGCGCGCTTTATGGATATATCGTGCAGCGTAAAGCCCCATGTTATAAGCGA
>CAZUUR010000236.1:0-3252 GCA_964622815.1 uncultured Oscillospiraceae bacterium
ATGGAGGACGATAGGCGCACAGAGGCCGTTATACGCAAAAACATAGGCATCGACCCGGTAGTTGGCTGGTTCGTATGCATACTCGGCGCGGACAAGGGCCGCGATTACCACATACACGACGGCAACAACGCCATTGGCCGCGGCGACAAAATGGATATAAGCATACAGGGCGATTCCACCATATCGCGCGAGGATACGGCCACGGTGAGCTATATAGGCAAGAGCAGACAATATTTTCTCACGGCGGGCAAGGGAAGAAATATAATGCTCGTCAACGACACGCCGCTTCTGCCCTCGCAGACGCGCGAGCTCAAGGCGCGGGACATACTTGCCTTTGGTGAAACCAAGCTTATGTTCATGCCATTTTGCACAGAGGAGTTTGATTGGGAGTGAAACTTATTAAGACGGGCTATACCCATCACATAGGCTATCGCTCATATCAGCAGGATTCATTCGGCATTTCTCCCTATGAGGGCGGCGAGCAGAATAATAAGGGCGTGCTCGCGCTCATTGCGGACGGCATGGGCGGGCTTGCGGGAGGCGAGATAATATCCGCGCTCGTAACAGCCACCATGATGCGCTCGTTTTTCGCGGCTGAGGAGCTCAGTTCAGGCGAGGCTATGCTTACAGACGCGCTAAACGCCGCGTCCGCCCGTGTGAACAGCCTTCTCTCGGAGCCGGGCAGGAGCGATGGCGGCAGCACGCTTGTGGCGGTGCTGATAAAAAACGGGAGCTTTGATTTTATATCCGTAGGAGATTCGAGAATATGTCTTCTGCGCGCGGGAGCCGCGGCGCTTGAAACCATAAATTCGCCTCATGTATATGCCGTAGAGCTCGACGAGATGGCGGCGCGCGGCGAAATAAGTCAGGAGCAGGCTCAAAGCGACAGGCAGCGCGCGGCGCTCACAAGCTATATCGGCATGGGCAATATTGAAAAGATAAACAGGAGCTGCGCCCCTATCCCGCTCAACGCGGGCGATACGCTGCTTTTGATGTCCGACGGGGTGTTCAACACCGTGTCAAACGATGAATTGGTTAGGATAATTAGGAGCGCGCCGCCGCAGCAGGCGGCAAAAACGCTTGAGATGGCGGTGCTTGCGCACGATAATAAGCATCAGGATAATTTTACCGCTGTAATAATTGAAATTGGGGAAGGCAGGTAACATATATGAAAAAACTCAAGAGGTTATTTTCCATCGCACTTATTATAATGCTTGTGCTCGCGCTTGCTCCGGTGGCGGCGCAGGCGGACAACCCCGTGCAGGACGCGCGCAACAGCATAGTGCGCGTTGTAAACGTTGCGGGCGGGCAGATGGGCACGGGCTTTGCCATAGGTAAGGTGGGCGAGCCGGTTGAATATATCATCACAAACGGCCATGTTGTTTGGGTGCTCGATGACGACGGCAACATAATAGGCGCACCCGACGAGGTTTACATAGTGTCCGACAACCTAAACGCGGGCACGGAGCTCACCGCAAAGATAATTCAGTGGTGGAAAACGCCCGACCTTGCCATACTCAGGCTTTCAACGCCCACAACAATGCGCGTTGCAATGCCGCTGCTCTCCGCACGCGAGCTTGAGGTGACGGACGAGGTTTACGCGCTCGGCTTCCCCGGCGCTGCCGATGATGTGAGCGATTTTGGCGATTCGCTGCCCTCCTCGCCCGAGGACGTTACAGTAACGCGCGGCATGATAAGCAATAACGACGTTTTGGTCGATGGCACGGATTATCTCCAGACCGATGTAACAATACACAAGGGCAATTCCGGCGGTCCGCTCATAACCCCGGAGGGCTACGTCGTGGGCATAAACACGCTCAACGCCATAACCCCCAAGCAGAACAGCGACGGCTCATGGTATTATGAAACGGTGTCCGGCGTGAATTATTCACTCTATATAGATTATGCCATTGATTATCTCGACACCATAGGCATTCCGTACGACCGCGCAAGCCTTGAGCCTGAGACGCCAGACGTTCCCGCCACGGCTGAGCCTGCGCCCGCACCTGAGCCGCAGCCCGCGCCCGCGCCAAAGAGCTTTCTTGAAACGGTGCCGCTGTGGGCGTGGATAGCCATTGGCGTGCTGATAATTGGCGTGGTGGTGGTCGTTGTGCTCGTAAGCTCAAAAAAGAAGCCGCAGAGCGCACCGCAGCCGCAGCCGCAGCCACAGCCCGCGCAGCCCGTACAGTCGCAGCCCGTGCAGCCTACACAGCCGGCGCAGCGCCAGGGTCCGCAGCTAAATTGTATATGCGGCTCGCTTTCGGGCAGGACGTATCCGCTAACGGCGCAGCTCACCGTGGGCCGCGACCCGCAGCGCTGCCAGATAGTGTATCCCGCAAAAACGCCCGGCGTGAGCGGCGAGCATCTTAGAATAGTCAATGACGGCGACGGCGCTTTCACGCTGACGGATCTTGGCTCAAGCTATGGCACTTTCTTCGCCAACGGCGAAAAGCTCATGCCCAATACTCCTTATAAGGTGCATACCGGCGATGTGTTCTATCTTGCGTCCAGAGATAACGGATTTAAAATAATGTAGGGCGCGAATCTGCCGGGTGCGGTGTACCAACCGCGCCCCGGCGCGCTCCGCCCCCTTAGGGGCACGGCAACGCACCGCGATGACGTCCCGCATACGGACGCACCCCCACACGCTTGGCGCACACCCCGCACCACCCTGCCAATGGCTGTGCGGTAAGGGTTAACCGACTAACGACAACACAGCATCGGCCAAAAATCAGGCCGAATAGGCGCATGGGTTCGACTCCCCCGTGCTTAAGGTTAACCGTGAAACGATTAACCTGTTTGGAGGGCAAAAAAAGACTTCGCCTTTCATATTCCGGCTTTATCCGCCGAGTGCAAATGAGGTTATTCGTTGGGATATTTTGCTAGCGCAAAATCAGCCCCAATTCCGATGTCAGGAGGCTTTCGCAAGCGAAAGCTATGGTCAAAAAAATGAGACGAATTTTCACCGCGTTGCTGTGCGCAGCGCTCATATTCACACTTGCCTTCGCCGCTTTGGGCGAGGAGGCGCTTTATGTGAACCTTGAGGCCGGCGACATTCGCGACGGACGCATGTACGTTATGCTAAACACTAACGCCATGCAGATGCCGGATCGCGCGAACACAGTCGTCACGCTGGACGACTCGCCTCTTGAGATTACGGACGTAAACAAATTTTCCACAAGCGGCATGAAAACAAGCTATATGCTGCTTGTAGATATTTCCGGCTCGGTTACTCAGCAGGGGCTAAAGGCT
>CAZUUR010000237.1:0-3224 GCA_964622815.1 uncultured Oscillospiraceae bacterium
TTGTCTAGGTTCGAATCCTAGTTCCGCAGCCAATAGAAAAGCCCCAAACCATCGCGGTTTGGGGCTTTTGATATCAGGGGTGGTGGTGGAAATTTCCACCACCGTTCCACCACACTTTCACCACACTGAGCTTGTTTTTACGATAGGACAGGGAGGGCGTATCAATGCTATATTTTCTCGCCGCTAATTCTCTCTTTCGCACCTATCTCTTTTTTACAACAAACATAATGCGGTCATGGGCAGTCGCCTTCTATCGGTTTTCAAAAACATAATTAAGCAAGGAATCACAGGTCTGTCATTCCTTGCTTGCGATATTGTGCGAAGCCATGCGTTTCATGGGTTTTACCAAAAATACGCACGCTAATATTGTCAATATATCAGCGAAAGGCTGAGAGAGGTACACACCGGTTATGCCTAACAGCGTTGGCAGCGTCAAAATAAACGGGACATAGAACAGCCCTTGGCGTATCAGCGAGAGAAAAAGCCCCATTTTAGATGCGCCGATGGTCTGGAATGTGATTGTCATCATGTAGCACAGTCCAAAGGCAGGATACAATGCAACCTGTGAAATCAATAGCCAGCGTCCGTATTCTATCACTGCCGGATTACGGTTGAACAGCAGGATAAGGGGTTTTGCTAAAAGAATAAACAGCGCTGCCACGATTACGGTCAGCAACAGCGAGCCACGCAGCGCAAAGCGGGCTGATTGATGAAACCGTTCCTCATTTTTCGCGCCGAACGCATAGGACGCGACTGGCTGATAGCCCTGCATAAAGCCCATAATCACATAGCAGCCGATTAGGATGAGCCGTTGCACCACGCCGTAGGCGGCAATGATGAGGTCGGCGTCTGGTAGGGGCTTTGCAGCAATGTTTGTAAGAGAGGTTGCAACGGCAAGACATATCTGAATAACCGCAGTTGGAATACCAATAGAAACAACAGCCCAAACCAGCTTGCCGGAGATATGAAAGCTGGACGGCTTCACCTTGATAATGGAACGGTCACTAAGATAAAACCATGTTAGGATAACAAAGGTCACGCACTGGGAAACAGTGGTTGCAAGGGACGCGCCCTCCACGCCCATATCCAGTCCCCATGAGAACATAAACACAGGATCAAGCACGACGTTGAGTGCCGCGCCTACTGTTACCGCAATGGTTGATATTTTCACGGAGGATTCCGCCCGGGCAGCACAGTTGAGGCTCTGCGCTGGGAGGTTGAAAAGCGCCGCAATGAACATCCAAAACGCATAATCCTTCGCTTGAGGCAAAACAGCATCTGACGCGCCAAAAGCGCGCAGCAGCGGCTCCATAAAAATAATGCCAAGAACGCAGAGCACAGCGCCGATGCCCATGGAAAGGCCAGCTATGGTAGTGACGGTGCGGCTTGCTCCGTCTTTATCATCTGCGCCGAGTTGGCGTCCGGCAAGCACACCAGCGCCTGCGGCAAATATATTTTCCACAGACACCATAATGAGCAGCAGCGGCAGCGTGACACCCACTGCCGCAAGAGCAATATCGCTGTCCAACATTCCGATATAGGCGGTATCTACGATGTTATATACGGCCTTTGCCAGCAGCGCCAATGTTGCGGGGATAGCCAATTTTATTATCGCCTTGGACGGAGCAATGGTCGAGAGCAGGGATTCCTTAGCTGCGGTATCAGTCGTTTTCATATTGATCTTCCAACACGCCATGAAGCAAAATGCTTAGCTGGCGGTGACTCCTTTCTTCATGCTCGCGCAGTGCGTTTTCGCGCGCAGTGGCATTCAAAAGCACCGCGCGAAAACGTGCGTTAAAAAAATCCATATACATTCTGAAATCCTCTGTTACGTTAGCAACAGATAGCCCCTTGCGCAGGGGCGCGCTCATCAGCAATGCGGTCAAAACTAATATGTTCAGCGAGTCAAAGTCGGCTCGTACATTTGCAAGCTGCATGACCAGGTGAGCGGGCGGATTCAAAACCACATCTAAAAAGATGCCAAGATAGAGCGGATTCTCCGCGAAAAAACGCAGCCTAGCGTCAAAATACGTTCTCAGTCGCTGCTCAACTGTGGCTGGCATGTTTTCTTGTACGGTTTTCATATATGCTGTCAGCGCATCAAAGCAATCGGCTGCGCACAGCAGATATAGTTCGTCTTTATCCTTGAAATAGTGATAGATAATTCCTTTGGATATGTCGTTTTCGGCGCAGACCGCATTCAAAGATGCGCCGCCATACCCCTTTTCTGAAAACTCTTTTAGCGCCGCATCTAATATCCGCTGCCTCGAAAGCGCGTTTTTTTCTTCGCGTTTCATAAATCCACCTCGCAATATAAAATAGACCACATGGTCTATAATGTGCATTGCAGCATAAACAGACCATGTGGTCAATATTTATTTGCTAAAATTTAAGTATTCAAAATTCATTTTGTCATCGGAGTGCCGCGCTATGCCTAAAGCTTGTCTCCGAGAAAACCCATTATAGTTTTGGGTTAATGTGACTCCTTATGGATCACATGATTTACACGCTTTATACCCGGCTGCTTGTGCTGCTTCCACGGTATCCCACCAAACCGCATTTATAATAAGTATTTTTTGTGCAGATTTGCAACTAGGCCTATGATATTTGTCCGACTCACTGCTGCCAACATATTTGCCGGCGTATTGCGATGGACTTAAATCTGCGATAGTGCCATTTGTGCTTTGTATTGGTTCGGGTGTTTGCTCGTGCGTTGGCTCGGCAGTGGGTTCAGCGGTTGGTTCAGCGGTTGGGGCATCGGTTTGCGGAGTCTTTGTTGCGTCTGGAGTTGCATCTGGTGCTTTTGTGTGTTTGTCTGTAGTTGCAGGCTCGGCCTGCGGCTCGCCTAGCGCAACGTATTCCTTTAACATGTATCCTGTTGCGGCTGCTATAGCTACCTTATACCAGTCTCCTTCTTCGCCTACTATTTTAAGGGGCTGATTGCGCGTATATTCTTGTATAATATCAGCATCACGGCTCGCGGCCGCTCGCATATTAAGTGAGTTTGCATCGACATATCCGACAATGGGTGCAGGAGTTGGCTCTTGAGTTGGTGCAACCGTTAGTGCAATAGTTGGTGCGGGAGTGGGCGCTTGGGTGGAAATTGGTTCTAGGGTCGGCGTTACGTCCGGGTTAACATTAGACGGTGCAGAGCACCCGCATAGCATAAGAGCCATTAGCATCAAACAAATAATACGTTTCATAAATCCTCCCAAAGTTCTGTA
>CAZUUR010000238.1:0-3200 GCA_964622815.1 uncultured Oscillospiraceae bacterium
CGGCAAAAGCGCGGGAGCGGGCGGACAATCTGACGGCCCGATTGCAGCAACGTCTGGCGGAGTTGGCCGACGAGCGCAAGCTGGCGCCCATGCCGCCGGTCGTGTTCGGTGGCGCGCTCATCGTTCCGCAAGGATTGCTGGACACATTACAGGGCGCACCCGGAACGGCAGCGCCCGCGTTTGCCGCCGACACCCGGACCAGCGAACTGGCGGCCATGCGCGCGGTCATGGCATACGAGAGCCGTCTTGGCTTCGAGCCGGTCGATGTCAGCGCCGCCAAATGCGGCTACGATGTGGAGTCACGCGTCCCTGGCACCGGCAAGCTCAGGTTTATCGAGGTCAAGGGCCGGGCGGCCGGCGCCGACACTGTGATTGTAACCAAAAATGAGATTCTCACGGCTCTGAACAAGCCGGAAGACTTCATTCTGGCCATTGCCGAAGTAACGGACGGTATGGCTGCCAACCTGCGATATGTTCGTCAGCCGTTCCGCAAGGAGCCGGACTTCGGCGTGACCTGTGTGATGTATAGCATTGCGGAGTTGTTGTCGGCCGGCATTGTTGAAAATATCGGTCAAATCACGTAAAATTTATACGTAAAATGACCGACATTTTATTGGAGGAACAATGGACGCAGATGTATTTTTAGCCAAGCACCCGGTTTTCACCCGGGACGAATGGCTAAAAAATGTGACAGGATCGGACTCGTTGCGAACCAAAGAGACAAAACTGCACTATTATGTCAAAAAAGGCCGCGCCGTACGAGTACGTCATGGTCTGTACGTCAGTGTGCCGGCTGGCGATGATCCGGCGCTCCTGCAACCGGACCCGTTCCTGATCTGCGCCAAGGCTGCGCCGGACAGCGTGATCGCCTACCATGGAGCCATGGAGTTTCATAGCCGGGCGTATTCCTTGCATCAGCGATTTGACTTTTTGACAACTGCGGATATCCGTCATTTTGAATTCCGCGGTGTATCCTACCGCGGGCTGGTCTTTCCTAAACGACTTCTGGAGAAGCAAGAAAAGCATTGCGAAGTGGAAGAACAGGAGCGGTCCGGTATGACGGTGCGGGTGACCACCTTGGAACGCACGCTGGTCGATGCCTTGGATCGACCGGAAACTGCGGGCGGCTGGGAAGAAATCTGGCGATCCCTGGGTTCGGTGGAGTACTATGACGGCAAACGGATCGTCAACTATCTGAAACTCTTGGGCAATGCGACCACCGTCGCCAAAACAGGATATTTCCTGGAAGAGCATCAAAACGCCCTGCCGTTTGGCGCCGCCGTTTTGGATGAACTGGCTGCCATGCGGCCCGGGCAGGGACGGCGGATGGAGGCGAAAGTGCGGCCCGACGACCGGTTCATGCCACGATGGAACCTTGTGGTTCCGGCTGCGGTGGCGGAGCGGCGCTGGGAGGAACCAGGATGTCTCTGTCGTGACGAATACTGAGAAATGAATCGCGCAATAATGAATGCCATTTGGATATACTTGAAAATGGCGTTTTTACGTATGATGAATAATGCAGGGATGTTAGGGAGGGGATAGTTTGAAAAACATCGTTTATTCTTCTACATAAAAAATGGTACAACAAAACAGACCGTCCATAAACGGTCAACAACAAAATGACTAGCTACGCGACTTCGCCGGTTTCCACGTCTACAATCATAAAACCCTTGCCACGCAAGAACGCAACCGCCTGAGCCGTAGTGAGTTCGCGAGCAACAGGCGGCTTATCGGCCCTTATGTAGAGATCCGCGTTGTAGGTCTGGTTCTTGCTGAGAATGTGCCAAATCGCAGCAAGGAGTTTGCGAGCAATCGCGATCACGGCTTTCTTACCGCCGCGACGTTTCTTCAGGGCAAGATACTTGTTCTTGAGTTCAGGGCATTTGTCGGACTTCCCGCAGCTCAGCGCGATTTGAACAAGGAGCGGTTTGAGATACGCTCCCGCGCGACTGATACGAGTGGTTTTCTTCTTGCCCGCGCTCTCCTGATTTTGCGGAGTCAGCCCTGCCCAGGAGGTGAGTTGCTTCGCCGTTTCAAACACGGACATATTAGCGCCGATTTCCGCCAGGATACGAATCGCAGTCAATTCGGTGCTGATACCCGGAACGGTCAACAACAAATCAATTTGGGGCTTGAACTTCGCGGCAAGGGAATAAATCAAGGTTTCAAGAGACTCTTTCAGACTGCTCAGGTCGTTCATATGCCTGCGAATCAGAAAAAGTTTCTCGGTTTGCATAGGATTCAGTTCTCCGTCCAGCGCTGCGCGAACCATTTCCGGTGAGGATTTGCACTTGCCGCTAAGCAATCCGTCAAGTTCAAAATTGCCGTTGCCATGTTCGAGCAAGGCGTCAAGCACACGGGTAGCGCTCTTGCCGAAAACATCGGCGAACACATCGTCGAGCTTGAAGTTGCAAACCGTCAGGCAGTTTTGGGCGCGGTTCTTCTCACTGGATACAAAGCTCGTCAGCTTGACGTAATAGCGGCACAAATCGCGAAGTTGGCGAATGTCCGGCGGAGGGATAAAGCTGGAACGCACCAGGTCGCACTTGAAAAGCTCGGCAATCCACTTGGCGTCTTTCTTGTCGGTTTTCTTGCCCTTGATCGCTTTGACGTACTTGGGGTGCGTCAGGCAGACGTTGCAGGTCTTTTCAAGGCTATTGAACACCGGAATCCAGTATTTTCCGGCTGATTCCATGCACACGTCGCGGCAATCATAGGAGGCAAGCCAGTCCGCCAATCGACGCAAATCTCCCGTAAATGTCGAGAATCTTTTGATGTGATGTTCGGTGTGGCTGTGTTCATCCGTTACGGCAACGCAGGCGACGATAAATGATTTGTGAACGTCCATGCCGCAGCAGACAGGGTAAACGATTTCGACTTTTCTTGCCATAAAGTTCCTCTTTTCATACAAATTTGAGGAACGGCATTGACTGGATGCTCTGCTAAAAACGAGTAATGTCTTTACAAAAATTAGTTTACAGGCTGGGCGGCCTACTTGTTGGTGCTTGAACGAGCATCCGGCGACTTATTGTTATGCGAGATAGCGGCAAACCGATTCACCACTCACCTCCACGTGCTCTGTAGTGTACCGTTCCACAGAATGAATGTTAGCACATGCTGACAGTGAATAAAATCTAGAGCGTCTGGCGCCACCCGGTTTCATTCCTTGTTGGTGCCTTTCGTAGAAAGGAATGGTCTTT
>CAZUUR010000239.1:0-3195 GCA_964622815.1 uncultured Oscillospiraceae bacterium
GAAATTGCTCATCAACTGTCCTTTGAAAGATAGGGAGATAAAGAAATTTCTTCAATATCCGGAAAATACAACTTCAATCTCCCTTAGTAAGGTAGGAAGTAAAAAAACTTCCGCTCAAAATGCAAATCTGTCTCCAGTGGGAAGGAGAAGGATATTTTTAAGGCTCGGTTCTAATATGCCGGATAAATGTCCTTTCACTATCAGAGACAGAAAACATTCCGTGAAATTGCTCGGTAACTGTCCTTTGAAAGATAGGAAGGGAAATTGGCGAGAAAAAATTCGTCAAATTCGCACTTTCATCTCCATTGGTAAGTGTAAGGAATATATCTTCTGAAATTGGGATTTTCCCTTTTTTTCAATACATAGCTGTCAGAAAGGAACTGAGGGTTGTTCTTCTCGGAATGCATATGGAAAAAGAAATTTTATAAAAACAGCAGTAAAGCGGAAAAAGCATATTTCCAAATACATAGCTGTCAGAAGGAGGAATAAGAAAAATGATTTATGACAACATACCAAAATTCATCAAAGACACAGGGCAATTTTGCTGTTGGAGATATAAACTAAGAAAAGGTAACAAGACCAAAGTCCCATACAATCCAATAACCAAATGTAATGCCTGTGTGGATGCACCCGAAACCTTTGTAGATTACATGACTGCTGTTGGTGCAGTCGCAAATTATGACGGTATCGGCATTCGTGTAAATGGTCGCATTATCGGAATAGACCTTGACCACTGTGTTGTTGATGGGCAGATACTTCCGTTGGCAAAAGAAATTGTGGAGCGTTTCAGTGATACCTACATTGAAATAAGTCCCAGTGGCACAGGCATTCGCATTCTTGCGTTGATGCCGGAAGGATATATATATGACACCAGTACCTTCTATATCAAGAAGGGAAACATTGAGGTTTATGCTCCAAATGCAACTAACCGTTTTGTAACGCTCACAGGAAATGTGTATCAGCAAGCCCTTGTAACAGAGCAGGCTGATGCCCTGCAGTGGCTACTTGATACGCATATGAAAAGAAAGCAGCCACTCAATATGATTAATCCGGATTTAGAGCGTGACAGCTATCTTTCGGACGAGAGCGTGTTGGAAAAAGCTATGAATGCAGTAAATGGCGATAAGTTCAAAAAATTATGGAATGCAGATATCACAGGCTATTCCTCTCATAGCGAGGCAGATGCAGCACTCTGTTCCATGCTTGCATTCTACTGTAATGGAAATATGGAGCAAGTGGACAGGCTTTTTCAGCAATCGGCACTTTACCGTGACAAGTGGGACGAACAGCGAGGTGCAGATACCTATGGCAATCTCACGATTATGAAAGCAGTTGGTAATATGAAGAACTTCTATCAGCCAATCAAAACCAATCCCGATACTGATTTTAACGATGAACTGCAAAGGCTCATTGCGTTAAATCCTGCGGATACACTGAAATACCCGTGGACGGACATTGGTGCAGGAAAGCTGTTTGCAGATTTCTATAAAGAAGTTCTTCGCTATGTTCCTGAACGCAGGAATTGGTTTTGCTACGAAGACGGTACTTGGTCTACGGATACAGGTGGATTAAAGGCAATGCGTGACTGCATGGAACTTGCCAACCTTTTGCACCTGTATGCACTTGAAATCAAGGACGAGCATCAGCGAAAAACCTATATGGATTATTCCAAACGATGGCAGACACATGGTTATCGAGTAAATGTCCTAAAGGACGCACAGGTACATCATCCAATTTCCTATGTGAAATTTGATAAAGACCCATACATCTTCAATTGTAACAATGGCACTCTGCATCTCGATTCGGGAAAGTTTACGGAGCATTGCAGTAGTGACCTGTTAACAAAAATATCTGCTGTTGCTTACGACCCTTTGGCTCACAGTGACCGTTGGGATAATTTCATAACAGAAATCATGAGTAACGATCAGGAGCGAGCCATGTTCCTCCAAAAGGTGCTGGGCTATGCCCTCAGCGGAGATACTCGCCATGAATGTATGAGCATTTTATATGGTGCTACTACCCGAAATGGCAAAGGCACCTTATGCGAAAGCGTACTGAAGGTATTCGGCAGTTATGGCTGCACAGCAAGACCGGAAACTATCGCTCAAAAGAATAACACCAACAGTTCACAGCCAAGTGAAGATGTTGCCCGTCTTGCAGGAGTTCGATTTGTGAATATTGCAGAACCGGGGAAAAGTCTGGTATTGAATGCAGCTTTAGTAAAAAACATGACAGGCAATGACACTATCAATGCTCGTTTTCTCCATGAGAACAGCTTTGATTTTGCACCACAATTCAAACTATATATCAATACCAACTATCTGCCTGTGGTAAACGATATGACGGTATTTGCCAGTGGACGAGTTATCATCATTCCCTTTGAACGTCATTTTGATGAATCGGAACAGGACAAAGGCTTAAAACGTGAGTTTATGAAACCACAAGCGCAATCAGCAATCTTAAATTGGCTGCTGAAAGGTTATGAGCAGTTACAGTTACATGGACTTCGTATGCCACAATCGGTAATTACGGCTACAGGTCAGTATGAGCATGACAGCAATAAAACCCTATTGTTTATTGAGGATTGCTTAGAGGAAGGTGCAGATTATGAAGAACGTACCTCTGAGGTCTATAACCGTTACAAATCGTGGTGCATGGAAAACGGACAATACGCTGAAAGCATGAAGAACTTCAAGCAGAGCTTGTCTGCTGTGATGGAAGTTAAGCGTAAGCGTCCAAAGTCCGGTGGAGAGAAAACCACAATGGTCATTGGCTATCGGTTGATATCGGATTTCCTGTGAGGATAAACACAGGGGGCAGTATGGGGCAAGTAATATAGGTATTTCTCTATAGGAAATCAATATTTTCATATAACCATTATTACTTGCCACAATATGCCCCACTGTGAATTTGAAAGGGGTGATGCCTATGATTGCATAACTTTGGCTCAAAAATGAGCAAAACTCGTTTTTCAATTATGGAAAGCAAAATCAATGAAAGGAGCAACAATTATGAAATTTAACTTTTTCTACGGTTTAAAGCCTATGAAGCATCATGCAGAAGATTTCTCCCGCAAAGGATACGAATGCAATCTGCTGTTGCAAAACAAAAGTGGTCAGCCTGTAGCTGTGTCACGCAATAAGGAACTTGGTATCTGGAAGGTCGAGTGCAATTTCTCCAGTGTGTACTTTGGTA
>CAZUUR010000240.1:0-3194 GCA_964622815.1 uncultured Oscillospiraceae bacterium
ACCCGTTTACTATTCAATGAACATAGCATCGCCAAAACTAAAAAATCTATATTTTTCTTCAATGGCGTGCTTGTAAAGCATCATTATTTCATCGCGAGAGCATAATGCGCTCACAAGCATCAGCAGCGTTGATTCTGGCAGATGAAAGTTCGTTATCAATGCGTCAACAGCTTTAAATTTATATCCCGGCGTGATAAAAATATCTGTATTGCCGGAGCCTGCGTGTATAATGCCCTCATCGTCGGCTACGCTTTCAAGCGTTCTTGTTGATGTGGTGCCAACGCAAATTATTCTGCCGCCTTTGGCTCGCCCGGCATTGATGGTATCCGCCGCCTCCTGAGTTACTTCATAATATTCCGAATGCATCTTATGCTGGCTTATGTCCTCAACGGCAACCGGCCTGAAAGTGCCGAGTCCCACATGAAGCAGAATATCCACGATTATTACGCCTTTATCCCTCAATTCGTCGAAAAGAGCATTGGTAAAATGCAGCCCTGCCGTAGGCGCGGCGGCGGAGCCATCTTCTTTTGCATATACCGTTTGATAGCGCTCTTTTTCTGCAAGTCGCTTGGTTATATAAGGCGGAAGCGGCATCTCGCCCACCCTGTCGAGTATTTCCTCAAAAATTCCGTCGTAAGCAAATTCGATTATTCTTCCGTCCGAATCGGTTTTTTTGCCGATTGTGGCCTTCAGCTCGTCGCATATAATGTACTCGTTGCCTTCTTTTGCACGTCTGCCGGGGCGCACTAAGGCTTCCCAATGGTATTTATCGAGCCGCTTGAGCAATAAAAATTCCATAACGCCGCCAGTCTGCTCACGCTTGCCGAATATTCGCGCGGGAATGACCTTGGTATTATTGCGCACAATTATGTCGCCCGGATTGATGTGCTTGACAATATCGTTGAAATGCTCGTCGGAATAACGCTTTTCGTTTCTGTTATAAACCAATAGCCTAGAACCGCTTCTAACATGAGCGGGCGCCTGGGCAATAAGCTCTTTTGGTAGATCATAATAAAAATCACTAGTTCTCATAGCGCCAATTATATTGTAATATCGCATTATTTGCAACCTCTTGCGTTCACATTATGAAGTTCGTGTTAATTCGACAATTTCTTATTGACGATGAAAAATTGCTGCTCTACTATATATATAAGGAGCATAGAAAATGAAGTGTATTAAAAGAGCGCTATCGACGCTGTTTGTTATTATATTGCTTGCATCATCAGGCTGTGGAATCCTAAGCGGAAATGCAACTTCTCAAATAGATGTGCTTGATCTTAGCGATGTTGCTCTTGCAAGCGGCACGGCAACTGATGACGGCGCGGCACAAACGAGCGCTCCGCAGCAGGAGATAGTGCCATTGACAGATGAAAAGCAAATATATGAGGCGCTCTATGGCGAACCATACGAGCCTTATACTAAATATACCTCTGAGGATATACAAAGCCTCAGACGGCGCGCCATATATAATGCCGACAAGCCCATGGTTGCCCTGACATTTGATGATGGTCCGGGCGGCGAATCAACAAAGTCGATTTTAGCTACGCTTACACAATATAATGTAAAGGCCACTTTTTTCATGCTCGGAAAGCAAGCCAAGCAGTATCCGGATATTGTGAATTCGGTTATTGACGCCGGCTGCGAGATAGGAAATCATTCATATTATCATAGCGATTTTCTCAAAATGACTCAGCGTGAAATTGCCGACGAGCTGGCTATGACCAGTGAATTGATGCTTCAGGAGCATAATTACTACGTTAAGCTTGTTAGAACTCCTTACGGCCGCAAGAGCGACGAAATAAAGGCCGCGATAAAATACCCAATAATTTTTTGGAATATCGACACTATGGATTGGAATACGCGTAACGCTCAAAGCACAATAGAAGCCGTACTTGATAAAGCCAAGGACGGCGATATAATTCTTATGCATGATCTGTATATGCCTACGGCGGAAGCGGTTGCCCAGATTGTGCCGGGACTTATTGAGCGCGGCTTCCAACTGCTTACGGTAAGCGAAATGTTTGAAGCAAAAGGCGTTCAACCGCTAATGGGCACAATTTATCGAAAGATAAAGAGCTAAGTTTAGCTTATGTGCCGCCACGCAGATACATTTGTGCCTGCGCGTTGCGCACTTCCTCCAGCCATTTATTGAATTCCGCGCTTGTGGGTCTGCGATCAGGCGGGAAGAAGGTAATAAATTTAAGCGAATACAGGTCGCACACCGTGAACGCTTTTCTATCGGTGTCATACAGCACGAAATAGCTCGAGCCAACTTCGGTCAGTATGCCCTCACGCAGCACCATGTTGTTTACTCCGATAAGTAATTCACATATTATGTATTTTCCTTTTGATTTTGAAAGAAGCTCTTGATAGGTGTCGTTGTTCACTTCTCCAACCGCACCTATCATTCCGCTGGAGGCCGCGCTTAACACGGAGTCCTCGTCAGAGTCTGCCAAAACACTTTGGGGCGTTGAAGACATCTCGGGCATGGCGGCCGGCTTATTACCATGCGCTAATATGTTCATGTAATAATCGTTATATCTTGAATTATTCAAGTCAATATCACTCCTTATGTTTTGTTATAATCGGCAGTTGGGTTGTAAAAGCAATGGTCGCCTATTCTGGTTGTATATGCGCCAACCTTACTTGGAAAATTACTTTTGCAAGATGGCGAGTATGGGTTAAAGAACCATAATGCGCTCTCAAGCCCCGGCAACCGGTTGCCGGCAAGCACCCAATCCGCTATGGCGTAGTTTTGCTCGGTCGGACGCATGTTGTAGATGTTTTGATTGTTTGTGCGGCCGCCTATGGTGTCCATTGCGCAGTCGAATTGCCCCGCTTGAAATACAATGTTGTTTATATTTCCACCTTGGCTTATTCTTGAGTATTCGCCTGTGTACGCATTTACACGATTCATAACGACGCTGGCTACGGCCTTCATGCCGTTTTCACCTTCGCCGCCTGCTTCACATTGAATAAGCCTTGCGAGCAACTCTCGCTGAGAATATGCCATTTAACTTCTCCTCATGCCGGAAATGCTATATTCTATGCGGCGCTTTAAAGGTTTGTGCAATGAAAATAAGTGAGATGAAAATTTCTAGTTGCATAAATCCGATTGATGGTGTAAAATAAAAGTCGTTTCGGGGATGTAGCCCAGCCGGTTAGAGCGCTTCGTTCACATCGAAGAGGTCACA
>CAZUUR010000241.1:0-3189 GCA_964622815.1 uncultured Oscillospiraceae bacterium
CTATCTACGGTCGGCAAATTCTCTATTTCTTCGATCCGGTTTTCTCGGCCCGCGCAAAGATACCGGTTCCCGGCCTGACGCCCCAATACCAAAGTGGCATAACGGATTCCATTTATGCGCCGCGTCCTGCGGCGTGGTATGCCGTAACGCCAGTTCCCACCGCGACGCCTGAAAAGAACGAGGCTTCCAGTGAACAGTATTTCGTTCTGTAGGTCGGCGCGGCGGGCGCTGTTCGCGGCAGTGTGGCTGATGCTGGCCTTCGCCCTGGTCTTTGACGCGGGTTTTCGCTTCAACCCCACGCCGTCCTTGCCCAAGGGCATCTATCGCATCGTTTCTGGCGTTCCAGAGAAAAATGGCCTTGTGAGTTTCTGTCTGGAAGGCGAGTTCGCGGAACTGGCCTTGGAGCGCGGCTATCTGGAACCTGGTTCTTGCCCCTCCGGGCTGCGGTCCCTGCTCAAGCGGCTGGCCGGGCTGCCGGGTGATTTCGTTGATTCTTCCGCGTTTCCGATCCGCTCCGTGGACAGTCATGGGCGGCCCATGCTTCCGGCACACATATCGGGAGTCGTCCCTTCCGGCATGGCGCTAGTGCTGGCTGACCATGAAGGCAGTTTTGACAGTCGTTACTTTGGCTTCGTTCCATTGAAACACCTTCAACGGGTTGAGGCTGTCTGGATATGGAAGTAAGTGTCCATATCCTCCAGATTCAGTGTTTTTGTGGCGACACGTTGCAAAAATATCTGGTCATGCTCCACCAGAATCATGTTGGGCTGGTGCTCCAAAATGAGATTTTCAATCTGCATACGCGAGATTACGTCAATATAGTTCAGCGGCTCATCCCAGACATACAAATGTGCCTCCTCACAAAGGCTTGCTGCCAACAGTGCTTTTTTCTTCTGTCCCGCACTGAAGTCACGCATGTTCGTATCAAACTGCTTTCGTTCAAATCCGAATCGATGCAGCACAGCCCTGAACAAGCTTTCGTCAATGCCGCGCTCCCTGACAAAATCTTTCAGACTTCCGCTCAGAAATGCGGTGCTCTGTGGGACATAGGAGATACGCAGAGACTTCGGCAGACACAATTCGCCTCGAAATTCCAAAGGGTGCCCGGCAAGGAGTTTCAGCAAGGTGGATTTTCCACTGCCGTTTTTGCCGGACAGAGCCAACCGCTCTCCCTTCATAATGTTGAAAGAAATGTCTCGCAATATGGCAGCATTGCCATAGCCAACAGAAATACCCCTACATTCTACAAGGCGCTTGCTGTGAAACTCTTGCGGGCGCATGGACAGCGGAGCCTCATTTTCCAGGTTGCGCAAAAGCTGTGTTTTCTCTTCCACAGCCTTACAGCGTCTGGCTTCCACATTTTTTGCCCTTTGCATTGTTTTGGCCGCTTTATGCCCGATAAATCCCCGATCCAAAAAAAAGTCCACATGCCCGGTGACGTATTTCCCCTTTTCAGCTTTTCTCGACCAGTCAGCACTGCGTTTGGCGCTTTGCTCCAACCTGACAATTTCTTTTTTCAGCCGGTCATTGTCTGCCACTTCCCGGTGATCCGTCCGCTCTCGGTTCATTTTCCAAGAACTGAAATTGCCACGCTGGAGTTCAATATCCGTTCTGTTGATGGAAAGTACATGATCGATACAGCCGTCCAGAAGGCTGCGGTCGTGAGAAACCAAAATGAACCCTTTCTTTGCCCGCAGATATGTCCCGACAATCTGTCGGGCGTTCATATCCAGGTGATTGGTGGGTTCGTCAATAAGCAGGAAATTGTTTCCTCGCAAGAAAAGAGAAGCCAACAAAAGCTTTGTGGCTTCGCCACCGCTCAACGTGTTGAAAGGGCGCGAAAGCGCTTCAAGAGAAAGATCCAACAGCGAAGATTCCCGCTCCAGACGCCAGTCCTCCAAGTCAGGACAAATGCTCCGGGCGACTTCCAGCGCGGTATGCTCCGGCGCGTCCACGGGAAAGGGAAAATAGTCCATCGCCACCGGCGTGTGAATGGTGCCGCTGAACAAATATTCTCCAAGCAACAACTTGAGGAACGTAGTTTTACCTCGTCCGTTGCGCCCAATGAGTCCAAGCTTCCAGTTAGTATCAAGTTGCAGCGATACCGCATCGAAAATCGCTTGCCCGCCGTCATAGGCAAAACTGAGATTGGAAATATTGATCAAAGCCATACAGGCAACCTCCCGCTCTTCCGGCTCTTCGCATTCTCACGAAGAGCGCACAAAAAAAGACTGCCGGAAATCTCCTTTCCGCAGTCTCCATATGCGCGTCCCAACACCATAAATGGTGCAGAGCGTTCGGCACGGAACCAGGTAAAGCGAAATTCCCGCACACCGGCGAACCTTCAGGGACAATCATCTCCCTTGTTCCACACGGCGCAAAACACTGTCCAATCAGGTTTTAGCGGGAATTCTTCATCTGAACCTGTCCTGTTTGGGTTTCCAAAACTTCGACTGGCTCTTTGTAGTGCCGATACGCGCCCGCGTCAAGTTATGAAACATACGTTTATTTCACCGCAAACAATCTCAAAGGAGTTTGACCATGCACGACAAAGAATATTTACGCGCTGTGGCAAAGGCTATCGCACAGCAGATTGAAGGGGACTCCGTGATTTTTGGCGTCCCGCTTGATCCTGACGTTGCGGACTATATGGGGGCATTCCCCGAAGAGGCCATTACGCTGGCCGACATGGTGGAAGACGGCCTTCTGACTGTCACCCATTCCGGTGAGGTGGTCTATGTCGGCTAAGACCCAAAAACCGCAAAAGGAAAAACGCCCGCCCTTCCATGAAGAGTTTGCCAGTAAGATCATTGAACGCCTTCAGGAAGGCACGGCCCCGTGGCAGATTCCCTGGACACCGGGGAAAGCCTCCCTGGTTCCCCACAATCCTGCCTCCGGCACGGTGTACCGGGGCATGAATCGGGTGCATCTGGCGCTTTCCGGTTACGACGATCCGCGCTGGATAACGTTGAAACAGGCCAATGATCACGGCTACAGCATTTTGCCCGGCAGCAAGGCCACGCCCGTGGTCTATTTCCAGTTCAGCGAAGAAAAAGACAAGTTGGACAAAGACGGCAAGCCCGTCCTCGATGCAGACGGCAAACCGGAAAAAGAAAAAGTGGAGCTGGACAAGCCCATTGTCCGCTTCGCCCATGTCTTCAACGCCGAACAGGTTGACGGCATTCCCCC
>CAZUUR010000242.1:0-3134 GCA_964622815.1 uncultured Oscillospiraceae bacterium
CTTAACGGCGCTTAACGCGCCTGAAAGCTCGTTATCATCGCCCGAAAGGCACACGCTCGCTCCGTTTAGCGCCAACGCTATGCTCTCGGCATTGGCGAGCAGCTTTTTTTCCGAATTGAGCGCTTCCTCCTCACCAGAGGCTATACTTGCGGCGGTTATCTCGTTTATTTGAAACGAGAGTATATCTATCTCGCGCTCGCGCTCCGCTTCAGACATAAAGCCCTCATGCCGCATAGCGTTCAGCTTTGCGTGCTGGGCTGCAATCTCGCTTACCTCAGCCTTCAACGCGGAAGCTTCCTCACCCGCAAAAGCATCAAGAAAAGCTATATGCGTTTGAGGATCGAGCAGCGCCTGATGCTCGTGCTGGCCGTGAATATCCACAAGCGCGTCCGAAATGCGCTTTTGCACCGTCAACGGCACCACCGTGCCGTTTACACGGCAAACGCTCTTGCCGGACACGGTAACCTCGCGGCAGAGCATAAGCGAGCCGTCTGTTTCCGGTTCTATTGAGTTTTCTTCCAGTATTGCGTCTATATTTTTATTTGAGATGTTCTCAAACGTGGCTTCTACCTTGGCCTTATCCTTGCCAGATTTTATTAGTTCGCGGCTGGCTCGCTCGCCGAGCGCCAGATTAACTGCATCTATTATTATGGATTTGCCTGCGCCGGTCTCGCCGGTCATAACGTTGAAGCCGCTCGCAAATTCTATATTAAGTCTATCAATGAGAGCGACATTCTCAATGACGAGCCTTGAAAGCATTTTTTTGCACCAAAGCTTTCTCTTACGAAAGCATCCTTTCCGCCCAGTGACGGCTAAAAATGAAGCTGCCGCTGACTTGCCGCTTTAGTTTATCGGCTTCATCATCGTTTGCAAGCGCCTTATAAGCACCGGCACGGATTTAATATCCTTAACGGCGATGAATATGGTGTTATCCCCCGCTATAGTGCCCGCTACCTCCGGCAGCTTCATGGACTCTATCGCCTCGCATGCGGCGTTGGCGGAGCCGGTTATGGTCTTGATTATAACCAGGTTGCCCGAATGAGTGAGCGACACCACTGAGTTGCTGAATATTTGGATATATCTCTCTTTAAGCCCCGCTTCAACCTTATCGGCCGTCGCATACTTATAGCCGCCGTTGCTCGAAAGCACCTTTATGAGCCTAAGCTCCTTAATATCGCGCGAAACGGTGGCCTGAGTGACTGATATGCCCTGCTCCTTTAGCTTTGACGCAAGCTCGTCCTGAGTTTCAACGTCAAACCGCTCGATAAGCTCCAATATCAGCGCGTGCCTTGTTGCCTTCATCATGTGGTACCCCCAAAGTTTATGTAAGTTTTCTTTTTACAAGCTCATACACATTTTGCCTGTCAAACCTGACGAAGCTAACATGCTCATTTGATTTTATGACGCGTATAACGTCGTTCTCGGCCACATCGCCAATATTTTCGCCGTCGAGCGCCAAATAACCGCTCGTTTTCATGGATAGCTCCATAACGGCGTCCGGCGGCGCAATTATTGGCCGCGCGGTGAGCGTATGCGGGCATATAGGCGTGAGTATGGCCACATCAAGCTCGGGCGCAACTATAGGCCCACCCGCCGATATTGAATATCCCGTTGAGCCGGTTGGCGTGCTCACGATAACCCCATCACAGAACACGCTGCCTACGGCCATGTTATCTATCTTCATTTCTATTTCGGCAACACCCGAAAACGAATGCTTATATAATAGCACGTCGTTAAGACAGCTCAAAGGTTCTGAATCATTTACGGAGCACTCAAGCATCATTCGCCTGTCTATTGAAAAATCGCCCTCGGACAGCCTTTTTAGCGCCTGAGTGAAGCCCTCAGGCTCTATTTCGCTCAAAAAACCTATACGCCCGGCGTTTACACCGAGTATGGGCGCGTTTAGCTCCAACGCGCACTTGATAGCGCGCAATATGGTTCCATCGCCGCCAAAGGCAATTATAGCGTCAGGAGTATTCTCCTTTATGCCGCCCTTCACTCTCTCATTCCACGGAAAGCTATTATAAAGCGCCGAATCCACGCAGCAGCTATATCCCATTTGCAGCGCAGCGTCAACGGACTCTCTAAGCACCTTTGTTGCCTGCAAATTCTGCGGGTATGTGAAAAAGCCAAAGCTTGTGTATCGCATGACGTCCCTCATATTCTGTATAGATATTATATTCTACTGTATATACATTTTCAAGCTTTTTCTTTCATATTTCGTTGCAATCATACATTTTTGAAGCTGTTATGAGCTGCATATACGGTATTGTTTATACTTTCATCCAAATTTTCATACATTTTGGGGTCAAGCTCCTTTTTAACCACAAGAAGGAACTCAATATTGCCCTTTGGCCCGGTTATGGGAGAATAATCAATATTTAAAACTGTAAAGCCTGCATCATACACGGCCTCAACAGCGCTCTTTAAAACATCTTTATGGGTTTTTTCGCTGTGAACCACGCCATTCTTGCCCACATTCTCGCGCCCCGCCTCAAATTGGGGCTTCACGAGAAAAACGCCCATAGCGTCCATGCTAAGGCAAGAGTATATAGGCTTTAGCATAAGCCTTATGGATATAAATGAAACGTCCATTGACGCAAAGCCTATCTCCTCGCCCTGAGCAAACCAGCCCGGCTCCATAAAGCGCGCGTTTGTGCGCTCCATAACAACCACTCGCTCATCGTTTCTCAAGCGCCAATCGAGTTGTCCGTAGCCAACATCTATTGAATACACCTTTCTTGCGCCGTGCTTGAGCATGCAATCGGTGAAGCCGCCCGTCGATGCGCCTATATCTAGCGCGACGAGCTTTGAAACATCTATATCGTATTTAGTTATCGCCTTTTCGAGCTTGAGCCCGCCACGGCTTACAAAGCCTATAGGGTCCTCGCGCACCGTAAGCTCCGCGTCCTCCGCCACGTTCTGGCCTGGCTTTTCAACGCGCACCTCGCCTATATACACAACTCCGTGCATAATAAGCGCGCGCGCCTTTTCACGGCTTTCGCACTTGCCTAATTCAAACAGCCTTGCATCCGCCCTTATGCCCTTCATAACAATTCCTCAATCAGCTTTCTTATGGATTTTTCGTCCATTTGACACATTGCGTCCTGCTCGGCGCGCGTGCCTTGCGAAAC
>CAZUUR010000243.1:0-3133 GCA_964622815.1 uncultured Oscillospiraceae bacterium
GCCTATCGTCTCAAGCGCGGTCGCGGCGGACACGGCCTGCACCATCGCCTGCGGGTTTGCCATGCCAACGTCCTCCGAGGCGTGCGCTATGAGGCGTCTTACGATTATCCTCGGGTCAATGCCCGCGTATATAAGCCGCGCAAACCATGCGAGCGCCGCGTCGCTGTCGCCGCCGCGAAGGCTTTTGCAGAATGCCGAAAGCATATCGTAGAAAAGCTGCTCGTCGCACTTCATCACCTTTTGCTGAACGCTCTCGGCCGCTATGGCCGCATCTATACGGATTTTGCCCTCTATGGGCTTTGTGGTCAAAACAGCAAGCTCTATGGCGTTGAGCGCAGTGCGCACATCGCCGTTGGCAATGGCTGCTATATGATCTAAAGCGTCCTCATCGACTATGGCCTTATAGTTGCCAAGGCCGCGCTCACAATCCGACAGCGCGCTTTGCATGGCTTTTTTAACGTCCTGAGTGGATAGGGAATAAAATTGAAATAGGCGGCAGCGCGAAACCACCGCGCTCGTCATGCTGACCATGGGATTTTCGGTCGTTGAGCCGATAAAGCGTATAACGCCCGATTCGAGCGCGGGAAGTATGCTGTCGCTCTGAGTTTTGCTCCAGCGATGGCACTCGTCCAGCAATAGATAGGTGGGCTTTGAATAGAGCGAAAGATTGCCATCGGCCTCGTCTATTATGGAGCGCACCTCCTTAACGCCCGCGGATACGGCGTTTAGCTGCCGAAACTCCGCGCCCGTCTGATGCGCAATGATGCTCGCAAGCGTGGTCTTGCCACAGCCCGGCGGGCCAAAAAATATGCTTGAGGTCAAAGAGTCCATCTCTATGGCGCGCCTAAGCAGCCGGCCTTTGCCAACGATGTGCTCCTGCCCTATAAATTCATCTAAGGTGCGCGGCCGCATTCTGTCCGCGAGCGGCGCACGCCTTTTTGCGTTTTGTGAAAACAGATCGTCCATAGAAAGATTATACAGAAATATGTGTGAAAGTACAACGTGATTTTAGTTTGTTATCGCCGTGTTAAACAGGGGTTAATAATCCCCCTGTGCTATATTGAAAATGCTGTCGGCTAATGCTATCATTAGCCTTGCTATGAGAAAATTCGTTGATGTTTTAGACCCGTCGCTCCGGCCGGAGCGCGTTATATGGTATCTTGCGTGGCCCACGGTGCTTGAGCAGCTGCTCATCACCATGGTCAATTATGTGGATACGGCCATGGTCGGCTCGCTCGGCGCAAACGCTACCGCCGCAATAAGCCTCACCTCCGCTACGACGTGGCTTATAAACGGCGTATTCGCCGCGATAGGCGTGGGCTTTTCCGTGCCTGTGGGGCGGTATATGGGCATGCGCGATTATGAGAGCGCCAAAAAGGTTGTAAGGCAGGCAGCGCTCGCCATAGTGCTCTTTGGCCTTGCATTCACAGGCATAATAGAGCTTGTCGCGCCCCGGCTTCCCGCGTGGCTCAACGCGGACGAGGCGATACGCGCCGATGCGGTGAGGTATCTATCTATAATAGGCGCGGCGTATATGTTCACCATGTCAACAAGCCTTTGCTCGGCGATGCTTCGCTGCGCGGGCGACACGCGCACACCGCTCTTTTTTAATACCGCCGCCAATATTTTGAACATGATACTCAACTTTTTCCTTATATATTCGCCGCGCGAGGTTAGTGTGCTCGGGCTGCGCCTTAATATATGGGGCGCGGGTCTTGGTGTGTCGGGTGCGGCGATAGCCACGGCAATATCCCTCATATTCTCGGGAACTATGCTCTTTATAACGCTGTATTTCAAGGATTCACCAATACGTGCGCCTCTCACGCGCGGGCTGCGCTTTGATAAGGCAATATGGAAGGATATGATAAAGCTCGCAACTCCCGTGGCATTTGAGCGCGTGACGCTCTCATCGGGCCAGATAGTGATGACGGCTATGGTAACCTCCCTTGGCACAGCGTCGCTTGCGGCGAACTATCTTGCCATACAGGCGGAGTCGCTCACATATATGCCCGCATTTGGCATAGCGGCCGCCGCCACCACGCTCACAGCTCAGGCTTTAGGGGCAAACAGGCCGGATATGGCGCGTACCTTTGCCAAAAAATGCTCCATAATCGGCCTTGTATTTATGACCAGCATGGGCTTCGTGCTCTATTTTGGCGCGTCCGCGCTCATAGGCATATTCACGCCCGACGTTAAGGTTATCGCCCTGGGCGCGGCAGTATTGCAGATAGAGGCGCTCGCGCAGCCCTGCTATGCTTTGGCGCAGGTGTGCTCAGGCGTGTTAAGGGGCGCGCGCGACACCCGCTGGCCTTTCTATGGCTGCCTGATAGGCATGTGGGCGGTGAGAATACCGCTGGCGTATGTGCTCACCCACGTTTTCACCATAGGTCTCGCCGGCGTGTGGATAGGCATGGCGTCCGACTTGACCGTCAGGGGCATAGTTATGGCGGTGAGGCTGAAGGTGAGCAGCCGCAAGTGGGGGAAGGCGGAAGGCTGATGTTTACTTTCGGAAGAAGAAATCGACTGGGATAATCTAAATCAATATTATAAAAACGAGAGGCCGCGGCCTCTCGCTTTTACATATCACATTTTTATATTAAATCGTCCATGCTAAGCTGCCTTGCAAAGCTCATATCCAGCATGCGCGGCGACACCTGATAGAACATATTGCTCATGGGCACGCGGTCGTGCAGATGCTTTGCAGCTTCTGCAAAGAGCGGCGCGGCGGAGATAATGTGTATCTTTTCGCAATTTAGCGCGGGCGGACAATACACGGTGTCCGTTGATACGAGCAGCTCTATGGGGCTGGCGTTTATCTTGTCGGCCGCCTTATCGCTCAATACAACGTGCGAGAGGAAAGCGAATATGCGCTTAGCGCCTTTATCCTTCAGGCCGTGCGCAACGTCCACAAGCGTGCCGCCGGAAATGGTGAAATCGTCCACCACCAAGCAGTTTTTATCCTTGACGTCGCCGATGATCTCCAGCACCTTGGCGTTCTCGTCGTGACCGTAGCGCATCTTGTCGCCGATGGCGACCGGGCAGCCCAGCTCGGTGGCGTATTCGCGCGCGCGCTTTGCACTGCCCGCGTCCGGGGAAACGACCACGAGGTTTTCGTCCACGATGCCCTGACGGC
>CAZUUR010000244.1:0-3044 GCA_964622815.1 uncultured Oscillospiraceae bacterium
CAACGCCTACGAACATTTCAACGAAATCCGAGCCGGATATGGAAAAGAACGGCACGCCAGCCTCGCCCGCGACCGCCTTGGCGAGCAGCGTTTTGCCAGTGCCAGGAGGGCCTACAAGGAGCACGCCCTTGGGTATGCGCGCACCCATATCCGTGAAGCGCTTTGGCGAGCGCATGAACTCCACGACCTCTTTAAGCTCCTCTTTTTCCTCGTCCGCACCCGCCACATCGTCAAAGGTGACCTTTTTGCCCGGGTCTACCTGAGTGCGCGCGCGGGATTTGCCGAAGCTCATCACCTTATTGCCGCCGCCCTGCGACTGCATGAGGAAATAATAGAACACGCCAAATGCGCCGAATATCAATAGATACGGCAATATGACCTCTATTATCGAAGGCTCCGGAGGCGGATTATGAACGTAGGAGAAGCCGTAATCGGCGTTGGTCACCTCGTCTATCGCCTTGCCGGTCTTTTGCGCAGCAATAACGCTCGCGTCGTGCTCAAAGCTCGAAAGCGAGGGAATATATGTGCCTATATCGTATTTGCGCGGAAATACTTCCTTGTATTGCGAATCCTTCTTGATGGCCACAAGCTCAAGCTCCGTCACCTCGACGGCGTCTATTTCGCCCTTCTTGAGCATTTCAAGAAATTCGGTGTATTTTACCTGCTCCGATGTGGAGCGCAGCGGGTCAAGCCCCGTCGCCATCAACACTATAACTATGAGTATGACGAGGTATATCAGTATCGTTTTGCCCTTCAATAAACCATCCTCCTGTGGAAACACTGCGCGCTAGATAGCTTTTCTAATATGCACGCGATTATCCTCATAATACTATCACATATAAAATAATGTTTCAAACCGTTATTTCCATATTTCGTGATTTCGTTGTGAACAAATTGCATCACGTTGTGAAAATCGGCAGTTGACTTTTTATTTTTATGCTTTTATGATATACTTTTTATTATGGAAAAAAACTTTGAGGTAAACAAAATAATTGGTGGAAATGCCTTTGACGCTATCTTCGTGATAGGCGGCGTCAATATGGATATAATAGGCGAGCCGCTGGACACTATCGTGGCGGCGGACTCAAACCCCGGCCGGGTGAGAATGAGCTTTGGCGGCGTGGGACGCAATATAGCGGAAAATCTCGTTCGCCTTGGGGAAACCGTGCAGCTCGTGACGGCCTTGGGCAAAAAGGGTGATAATTTCGCCGCCGCGCACAGGGCGCATTGCCGCGAGATGGGCATTGGACTTGATTATGTGATAGAGACGGACGAACCAAGCGGCGTTTATCTCGTTGTACACGAGCATGACGGAGATATGTATGTGGCGGTGTGCGATTCAACGGCGCTTGACAGGCTTGATTTTGCCTCAATACCCATGGAAAGCATAAATCGAGGCAAGGCGATAGTGCTCGACACTAATCTTCCTCAATCGACGCTTGAAAAAATAGCCGAAGCGGCGCGCATACCCATATTTCTCGACCCTATTTCAACGCATAAGGCCATGCGGATAAAGGGGATACTAAATAAGCTCGAGCTAATAAAGCCCAATCTTTTGGAAGCGTGTGCGCTTACAGGCATAGACCCCGGCGCTCCGGACGCAGCCGCAAAAAGCGCCGAGGCGCTCGTTGATGCGGGCGTGAAGCACGTTTTTGTGTCGCTTGGCAAGGCGGGGCTTATATATAGAGGCGCTTTAGCGCATGGCTTTAGCGTTCCGAGCGTAACAAGCCATGCGGAGATAGTCTCAGCCACCGGCGCGGGCGACGCTGTTACCGCCACGCTCACGGCTGGGCTTATAAGCGGGTTCTCGCCCGAAAAATGCGCAGTAGCGGCAATGAGAGCCGCAAGGCTCACCGCTGTGAGCGCAGAAACTGTGTGCAAGACGCTAAGTAATAAAATATTTTTTTGAGAGGTATATAATGATAGATTTAAACAAACATCTAAAGCTTTCGCCCGAGGTGGAAGCAGCGCTTAGCGATGGCGCACCCGTTATCGCGCTTGAGAGCACCATAATCTCGCACGGCATGCCGTATCCCGAAAATCTTGAAACGGCGCTTGGCTGCGAGCAGATGGCACGCGAAAACGGCGCGGTACCCGCCACCATAGCTATTTTGGACGGCGAGTTGTGCGTGGGTCTTACGCGCGAGCAGCTTGAGCGGCTCGCAAAAAAGGGTCATGCGGTGATAAAGGCGAGCAGGCGCGATATACCTGTGCTCGTTGCACGCAGGGAGGACGGCGCGACCACCGTCGCGGCGACAATGATAATTGCGGCAATGGCTGGCATACGCGTGTTTGCCACCGGCGGCATAGGCGGCGTACACAGGGGTGCGACTGATACTATGGATATTTCGGCAGATCTTGACGAGCTTGCCAAAACCCCCGTCACGGTGGTGTGCGCGGGCGCAAAGAGCATACTCGACCTTAAATTAACGCTTGAATATCTTGAAACGAAGGGTGTGCCGGTCATAGGGTATCAAACGGACGAGCTGCCCGCCTTCTATACCCGCTCAAGCGGACTCTCGCTCGAGGCGCGCTGCGATACGCCCAAGGAGCTTTCCACGCTCGTAAAGGCGCACGCGGAGCTTGGCTACAATGGCGGCATGGTGGTGATGAACCCCATACCCGAGGAATATTCAATGGACGCAGGGTATATTAACAGCGTTATAGATAAGGCTGTGCAGGAAGCCGAGGCAAAAGGCATACACGGCAAGGAGGTAACGCCCTTCCTGCTCGCGGCGGTGAAGGACGCAACAAAGGGCAAGAGCCTCGAGGCGAATATAAAGCTCGTTTATAATAATGTGGCGCTCGCGGCGCAGATAGCGAGCGGGATATAGCAAACGCCGCAGCGTATTGCGCCGCAGCGTATTGCGATATAAGGCTTTAAATCCAACTGCTGCAAAGCGCGGTTGAGTCAAGACTCAACCCTACACATTGTGCGTGAATTAAATTGCCACAATATTTCACAGGGAACGGGCACATTACAAACCTTCGGTTTGTAATGTGCCCGTTCCGTTTTGCTACAGCCCCCGATCCTGTCGCCGTTT
>CAZUUR010000245.1:0-3043 GCA_964622815.1 uncultured Oscillospiraceae bacterium
GCTCTTAAGTTCATCGTCCGTTTGAAGATGGATAGCCTTTGCGCCTATTACGCCTGGCACCTCGTCCTTGCCAACGGCAACGCGCTTGCTCACCGCAACGCGCGGGTCTATGCCGCTTTGGTCGTAGGCAAGAAGCCCCTGCTCGGTGACGCCGCGCACTATCATGCCAACCTCGTCCATGTGAGCGGCTATGAGCAGCTTGCGCTTGCCCTTGCCCTTTTTATGAACATAGAGATTGCCCATAGAGTCGGTTTTTATATCGTCTGAATAGGCTTTGGCGTATTCCTTTATATATTTGCGCACGCGGCCTTCATCGCCGCTGACGCCATTGATATTGCAAAGCTCCTCTAGTCGTCTAAGCATAGTTTTTCCTCCCAATCAGCCCCTATGTCCTCAGCGAAAGCCGCCAGAAGCCTTGAGCAGTTTTTGAGCGTTTCAAGATTGATAAGCTCAACATTGGTGTGCATATATCTAAGCGGGAGCGAAATAAGGCCTGTGGGTACACCGCCTCTGGTTATCTGAATCTCCCACGCGTCGGTGCCGGTATGACCCATGCACACGTCAACGCCCGTATCTATATGGTTTTCAGCCGCAAGCTCCGTAAGGCGCTTATTTATTTTGGGATGAATATTCCCGCCGACGCATATCGCCGCTTTTTCAAGGGCAATGGTGTCAAACTGCTCTGTTCCCGGCGTGGGCGCGTGACAAACGTCTATAGCTATGGCCATATCGGGATTTATCTCGAAAGTGCCTGTAAGCGCGCCGTGACTGCCGCGCTCCTCCTGAACGGACGCGCAGAACACCACATTGCAGTTGAGCTTGCGGTTCTTTAGAATATCCATCGCCTGAAGCATCATAACAACGCAAGCTCTATCATCAAATGTCTTGCCCGCTATATTATCGTTTTTAAGCTTCATGGGCGCAAGCGGCGCGTATGTTACATAATCGCCTACAGACACCAGCTTTTTCACCTTTTCAAGCGGATAGCCTATATCGCACGTAAGCTCGTCCATGCGATATGCTTCCTTGCGCTCCTGACCCAGCAAATGCGGCGGAATAGCGCCGATAACGCCCTTTAGGGGCTTTTTGCCAAATACCTGCACCTCGCTGCCGGGCAGCACCCTTGGATCCACGCCGGCCACGGAACGAATGCGGAGCATGCCGTTATCCTCAATGTCCGTAACCATCATGCCTACCTCGTCCATGTGAGCCGATATGAAAAGCGTGGGGCCTTTCTTATCGCCTATGCGCGCGTAAGCATTGCCTAAGCGGCCAAGCCAAACATCGTCAGTGTAAGTACGGAAATATTCGAGCACCTTTTCGGCAACGACGGTTTCATTTCCTGAAACGCCGGGCAAAGTCGTAAGCTCGGATATTGCCTTAAAAATATCCATACGCAGCTTCTCCCTCCAAGATAAGTTACGGCATAATATATACCGTATACAGGTTTGATTATAACATAAAAAAAGGCGCTGTGCGCGCCTTGGGTGTTGATTTACAATATATTATGTTGGATATTATCGGTGGGTGCGGCAGCGGGTGCGGCGGGAGCAAGCCCCCGCCCTACATGCATGTAACGCTTTGCGTTCCGCCTGATCCCGGCGGGCAGCGGGTGCGGCGGGAGCAAGCCACCGCCCTACGTGCATGTGGTGCTTTGCGTTCCGCCTGATCCCGGCTGAGGCAATCAGCCTATATTTTCCTTTATCACGCGGAGGGCGTTTTTATGGGTTATAAGCTCTATCTCGCGCGGAGTGAAGGCTTTTTCGAGCGCTTTTACTATCATGGGGAAGCCGGAGCAGTCCTTAAACTCCATTTCGCAGCCTACGCCGTCGAAATCGGAGCCGAAGGCCACGGCCTCTATGCCCGCCTTGCTCGCAATGTGTTTGGCGTTTTTAACGATGTCCTCGCATTTTGAAACGCCGCCCACGGAGCCGAGGAAGCCATCGTCAAAATTGAGGCCGGAAACGCCGCCCGCGTCGCCCAGGGCCTTTAGCATATCGTCTGTTAGATTGCGCATCACATTTGATACCGCGCGTGCATTTGAGTGTGACGCAACAAACGGCTTTTTGCTCGTGGCGGCCACATCATAGAAGCCGGCGTCACTTAGATGGGAAACGTCAGCTATGATGCCCAGCGCATTCATCTGCTCCACAGTCTCCCTGCCAAAAGCGGTGAGACCCTTGTCCGGCGCGACGGCGTTTGGATAGCCAAGGCAGTTGACATGATTCCATGTGAGCGTTATAAGCCTTACGCCCTTATTATAAAGCTCCCTCACCCGCTCAGGTTTTGAATCTATGAGCATGCCGTCCTCTATTGTAAGCATTGATGAAATCTTGCCGTCCGCGATATTTTTTTCAATATCGTCATACTGAAAAACCGGCGCTAAATCGGCCTTATTAGCGGCAAGCTGCTCCAGATAATATTCATAGGCGAGATTAAAGAACTCCCACGGCGAGGTATCGGCGGGGATATTAAACGTCGCCACGTCCTTTTCGCCAAATGGCACATACACGGCAAAGCATTGCAGCAGTGAGCCGCCCATTTTAAGGCGCGGTATATCAAGCTGACCTGACGACCTTTGAAAGCTGTTTTCACCCTTTGTGCGAAGCACCTCGCACGCAAGAGTATCACAATGCAAATCAATAATATTCATTTAGCGTTTCCCTTCGTTGTGATATAGCTTTTTGGTTTGATACTGTGCTTCGCATGTCAGATTAACGCCAAGCTTTTTGAACATGGACGTATCGACACTTGAAAGAATAACTGTGGAGTGCGCCTCCAAGCCTCGCAGCTTTTCAAGCTGCTTCATGGCAACCTCGGCCGTGGGGTTTGTGGTGGCGCAGATAGTGAGCGCGACCAGTATCTCATCGGTGTGCAAGCGGGGATTTGAATTGCCAAGATGCTCCGTTTTCAGGTGCTGTATGGGCTCTATTACTATGGGCGAGATAAGGTCTATATCCTTATGAATATTGCCCAAAGCCTTGAGCGCGTTTAAAAGCAGCGCGGCGCTCGCGCCGAGCATGCGGCTCGTCTTGCCGGTGAC
>CAZUUR010000246.1:0-3035 GCA_964622815.1 uncultured Oscillospiraceae bacterium
CATACAGCCCCACGGCCATAAGCGCGCAGGTTAGCATAACAATATTTCTGTGCGCGAACTCCTGCTTTCTTATCCCCACCGCTATCACAGCGGACGCGGGCAGCACCACCGCCAGCGCGAAAAGCGGCTCGCTCACGCCGAAAAGCCCCAAAAGCACCGCCGCCATGGAGCTTAGCCCCACCACAAGGCAGTTCACGCTCCACGCAGCGCCCACATACCCCAAGAACGCGGGCGCAATTAAAAGCACGGGTGAGAAGAAAACGCCCGCTGCCGCGCCTATACCTATCAGCACGGAAAACAGATACTTAACCGGCTTAACTTTTCTATCCGTCATTATAATTTACTTAAACCCTTTTCAAGTCTTTTAAGCGCCTCGTCGCGCCCAAGGAGCACCGCTATTTCCATAGCGCCGCCCGGCGTAACCGTCTGAGCGGCCATGGCTATGCGCACAGGCCACAGCACCGTGCCGTTTTTAAGGCCGTTACCTTGAGCAAAGCCTATAAGCGCATCGTGTATGCTTTCCTCCGTCCACGCGGGGAGCGCCTTTAATATGGGCAGCACGCGCGAGAGAATATCCTTTGAAACGGCTGCGTCCGTTTTGGATTTTTTGTTGGTAAAAAGCTCCACATCGTAATCTTCATTGAAATCGGCGAGGAAGCGCACCATATCGGGCAGCTCCGAGAATACCTCAACGCGCGGCTTTAGTATCTTAGCGAGCACGGCCTTATCCATATCCTTAACGCCGGCCTTTTCATACCACGGGGCGGCCGCTGCGGAAAATTCCTCGTCCGTCATGCGGCGGATATACTCCGCGTTCATCCAGCGCAGCTTTAAAACATCGAATATCGCGGGGGACTTGCTCATGCCGCTTATGTCAAAAGCTTCCACAAGCTCCTCAATGGTGAAAAATTCCCTCTCATCGCCGGGATTCCAGCCCAAAAGCGCCACATAATTCACTATCGCCGCCTTTAAATAGCCCTTGGCGATGAAATCCTCATAATAAGCGTCCCCATCGCGCTTTGAAAGCTTATGCTGCGCATCGCGCATCACCTGCGTCATGTGAATATATTGCGGTATTTCCCAGCCGAACGCCTTATATAAAAGGTTATATTTGGGCGTTGACGCGAGATATTCATTGCCGCGCATAACATGGGTTATGCCCATTGTGTGATCGTCTATAACATTTGCGAAATTATAGGTGGGCATGCCATCGGCCTTTATGAGTATCATATCGTCAAGGTCGCGGCAGTCCGCCACTATGTGCCCGTAGATAATATCGTCAAAGGACGCCTCGCCCTCCTCCGGCACGTTCTGGCGAATGACATAAGGCACGCCCGCATCGAGCTTTGCCTGTATCTGAGCTTTAGTGAGCCTTAGGCAGTGCTTATCATATTTAAATGTTTCGCCGCGCGCGCTGGCCGCCTCGCGACGCTCGTCCAGCTCCTCCTTGGTGCAGAAGCAGTAATACGCCTTGCCCTCGTCCACAAGCCTTTGTGCGTATGGCAGATACATGTCCTTGCGCTCGCTCTGTATGTACGGGCCGTAATCGCCGCCAACATCAGGGCCTTCGTCCCAGCTAAGGCCTATATCCTTAAGCGTGCGGTATATCATCTCAGTCGCGCCCTCAACAAAGCGTCCCTGATCGGTATCCTCTATTCTTAATATGAACGTACCCTTATTCTTTTTGGCAAAAAGATAGGTGTACAGCGCGCTCCTAAGCCCGCCAAGGTGCAAATACCCCGTGGGCGAGGGCGCGAAACGTGTGCGAACGGTCATAGCTGTGTCTCTCCTTAGTTGTTATTGTTACTGGCTACGCATTAGCGCCTTTATATCCATCTTTAAGCCCCACCGCCCTGTTAAACACGGGCGCGGCGGGAGTGCCATCGCTATCCGCGCAGAAATATCCCACGCGCATGAACTGATATTTATCGCCCTCGCAGCATTTGGCGAGATACGGCTCCACAAAGCCCTCTTTCACCACGAGCGAATTGGGATTGAGCCTATCAATAAAATCCTGCTCCTTCTCGCTGCCGTCCTCGTTTAGCACCGGCGCTACGGCGTCGGCATCGAGTATCATGGGCTCATAAAGCCTAAACTGCGCGGCCACGCCGGTTTTCGCGTTCACCCAATGAATTGTGCCCTTCACCTTGCGAGCGCACTCGCCGGAGCGGGTGGCGGGGTCGTAGGTGACGTACACTGCTGTAACATTGCCGTTTTCGTCCGTCTCGTGACGCGAATATTTAACTATGTATGCGCCCTTTAAGCGCACCTCGCCATCGGGCTTTAATCTAAAATATTTTGCGGGCGGGTCGAATGAGAAATCCTCCCGCTCAATATATAGCTCGCGGCCAAACTCCACCTCGCGCGTTTCTTCGCTCTCAGGCAGCGTTTCAAGCGTCACCGTCTCGCTCTTGCCCTCCGGCCAATTCTCAATTATGAGCTTTACAGGGTCAAGAACGGCCATCGCGCGCGGCGCGGTGAGGTTTAGCTCCTCCCTTAGGCAATGCTCAAGCATGGCCGCGTCAACAACGCTGTCAGCCTTGGCTATGCCCGCGCGGCGCAGGAAATCCTTTATCGCCGCCGCCGTATAGCCCTTGCGGCGCAGAGCGCGGAGCGTGGGCATGCGCGGATCGTCCCAGCCGGAAACGTATTTCTCCTCAACAAGCCGCCTTAAATAGCGCTTGCTCAAAACCGTGTTCGTGATATTGAGTCTTGCGAACTCTATCTGCCTCGAGCGCGGCGCGGGAAATTCGCACTTATCAATAACCCAGTCGTAAAGGGGTCTGTGCGCCTCGTACTCAAGCGAGCAAAGCGAATGAGTTATCCCCTCAAGCGAATCCTGTATGGGGTGCGCGAAATCGTACATCGGATAAATGCACCACTTATCGCCCGTATGGTGGTGGCTCTTGTGCAATATCCTATATATGGCGGGATCGCGCATGTTGATATTCGGCGAGGCCATGTCTATCTTGGCGCGAAGCGTGCGCGTGCCGTCCTCAAACTCGCCGTTTTTCATACGCATGAAAAGGTCCAGA
>CAZUUR010000247.1:0-3017 GCA_964622815.1 uncultured Oscillospiraceae bacterium
CATCGTCAAAATCGAGCGCGCTCTGCAAAAGGTCGCAGCGCTCCTCGTCTATAACGCCCTCATCCTCAACGGTCTCTATAATGCTCTCAAGTTCGTCCTCCGTGACGCTCGGCCCCGTCTCCGCCTGCTTTTCCCATATATGCGACACCAGCTTTACAAGCTTTGATAATAGCCACGTCACGGGTTTTAAAATAAACATCAGCGCGCGCAGCGGCAGCGAAACGAGCCGCGCAAAGCTCATGGGCGTGCGGCTCGCTAAAATTTTAGGCAATATCTCCCCAAAGGTGAGTATCAAAAGCGTCATAATGCCCGTTGCAACAGCCGCTCCATCGTCGCCCATGAGCGATATGGCTATCACTGTAGCCACGCTCGACGCGGCGATATTAACAAGGTTATTGCCTATCAATATTGTGGTGAGCGCATCGTCATAAGAGGCGTGGATATAGCTTACAAGGCGCATCACAAGGCCTTTATCGTCCTCGCTCGCACTTCTTAGCTTATATTCGCTTATCGAGGCGTATGCTATCTCGCTTCCGGAGAAAAACGCCGAAAGCAGCAGCAGCATAGCAATGGCTAAATAATTCCAAATATCCATCACGCGCCTACCCCGCTAAGCGGTGCTTTAAATTCGTTTTGCCCGTCCTCATCGAGGATTTTATCGTCCTCATCGTATATTTCGCCAACAAGCTCCTCTAGTATATCCTCAACCGTGATTATGCCAAGCGTTTTGCCTTCGCAGTCCAGCACTATTGAAATGTGCGTTTTGTTTGCGCTCATGGTTGAAAGCAATTCGTCAATAGGCGTATCCGCGCGCACGAAATGCGCGTCGTCCATAGCGTTTTTAAGGCGCACGCGGCCATTTCTTAAATATGCGCGCAGGAATCGGCGTATCTGCAATATGCCTATTACGTTGTTTTCGCCGTTCACCACCGGCCAGCGCGATATGCCATGCGTCACTATCTTTTCCCTTATTGAGTCAAGCTCCTCGTTGGCTCGTACATATAGCACCCTGTCCCACGGGGTCATAACGTCGCTTGCAAGTCTATCGGAAAATTCGAGCGCACTTTTCACAAGCTCCGTCTTTTCCTCGTCCAGAGCGCCCTCCTGACCTATGTTTTCGATTATATCGTATAGCTCGTCCTCGGTGACGGTGGGCTCATCATCTTCATCGCCGCGCGGCTTTGCCACAAGCTCTGAAAGCTTTGTGAAGAAAAAGGATATGGGCGTTAAAAGCTTCATGAGCAATATGAGCGAGCCAGCCACCTCCATGGCAAATTTCTCGTTGCAGGCCTTTGCAAAGCGTTTGGGCAGCATCTCAGCAATGAGAAAAACAACTATTGTAACGGCAATAGTCATATAGCCCACCGACCCCTCGCCCCAAAGCTTTGTAGCCATGAGCGTGGCGACGCTTGCGCAGCCTATATGCATTATATTGTTGCCTATAAGCAAGGTTGTGAGCGCTTTATCGAAATGATCGAGAATATATAGCACTCTTTTGGCGTTTTTATCGCCGTTATCAGCATTTGAGAGCATTCTTATGCGGTTGACCGACGCGAGCGCCGTTTCAGCCCCCGCGAAATAAGCTCCACCTATGATAAGCACAAAAATAACAAGTAAGTATCCTATTGGACTCCCATCGTCCATAATAAATGGTCCATCTCCTTTTCGAGTTCGTATGATTTATGACGCGAATATTATAAGGTATTGGCGGCATAATTGCAAGTATACTAAATCTGCCGCTTATGCCTTAAATATACTTATATTATCACTCCATGCCGCCTCATGCCGCAAAATGGGATAATCGCGGCGAAATGCGTTTATTCGCCACGCAACGCGCCCCTAAAGGAACAGTTTTCGCGCGTGCGCCGGGCTATCCTCATATTGAGAGGCAGGTTAGTATGGCCGAGAACTTCACATATAAAATCGAAGACGTATCAAAGCGTCCATCTCCCTTCTCGCGTGCGCTCCGTGGGGTTAAGACCTTCGCCCTTAGGAACGCGCGCGGGTTTGTTGAGCTTGCGCTCGCTTTTATTTTTTCCGTATCGTGGAATGACGAATATAATGTGTCACCCCTTTCGTGCGCCGCCGTAGGCGCTTGCGCCGTATACGGCTCGTCGCCCCTTTTCGCCTTTGCGGGCGCGGTGGCGGGAACGCTGTTGACCGGAAGGCTTGCCACGCTCTCCGCGCTTGCGCTGTATGTGGGCGTTATGATGCTTATAACGCTTATAAGGGGCGAGCTTCGCGCATCGGACAAGCTGCTGCTTTTAGTGGGCGTACAAATAGCGCTGCTGCCATTTTTCTTTTTCAAAAGCGTTTTAAGCTGCACGGTGGGGCTTGGCTCTTTGCTTTTGAGCGTTGCGCTCGCGGCCGTGCTGGCGCGCGGTGAACACGCATTTATTACGCTTGAGGCTGGCAAAAGGCTAAACAGCGTTAACCTTATATCGCTCACGGTATCGCTCGCCACGCTTATTTTAGCGCTCGCGGGCATACGCTTTTATGTATCCCCCGCCGTTATACTCGCATTAACGCTTTCGCTCGCGGCGGCGTCCGCGCGGCGCTTGAGCGGCGTTGGCGCGGCGGCGCTATTCGCGCTCGCGTGCGCTGTGAAAGGCGGCAACCCGGCGTATACAGTGCTTATAACGGCTTCGGCTGCAACTGCGGCCGCATTTTGCGGTGGCGGACGCTGGGCGGTGGCGGGCGGCACGGCTGTGGTATGGGGCGCGCTGAGCTATATTTTCGCGCTGCCGTCCCAAGCGCTGCTTGAAGCGTCCGCCGCTATAATGCTCTTTGTGCTTATACCAAGACGCTATATAATAAGGTTAAGACGCGAGCGCGACATCACAATGGCCAGCCGCGCTCAGGCCGCGCTTGATAAAACGCGGGACAGGCTTATCGCAGCCTCAGACGTAGTCGATATCGACCTCAACTCCGGCACAGCCGAGTTTATTAAGCACGGCGCGCCTCCAAGCTATATATTGCGCGACGGCAAGCTATACACAATCTATTCAGAAGCCCTG
>CAZUUR010000248.1:0-1137 GCA_964622815.1 uncultured Oscillospiraceae bacterium
TATGGAATCCTATCTCCAGCGTGAACAAATGTTGAATTTGCGGGAGCGGCTGTTGGTATCCGAACGGGAGCGTATAGCGGGTCAGGTGATGGATATTGCAGATGCAGACGCAAAGCTGTCGGAGAAGTTCCATGCAAAAGCTTGATGTGAAGCTGACCTTATCGGCATACGATGATCTGGACCGTATGACCGATTATCTGATTGAGCGGAATGCTGCGGCGGCAGAAAAAATCTATCGGGAGATCATGGATTCCATCAAGAAGCTTGGGACATTTCCCCAACTGGGAACACTTCATGAAGATGCCGAACTGCGTCTGGTGGGTTATCGGAAATTGATCGTAAACGACTATATCGTGGTCTATCGCGTGTTCGAAGAAAGCGTTACGGTCTACCATATTTTCAACTTTCGTCAGGATTATGGAAGGATATTCCTGCATAGCAGAAAAGGCAAGGATTGATGCTGCTGCCAATCAAATAATACGAATGACCGAAAACGTCTTTTCATTTCGAAAGGGCGTTTTTTGTTTGGAAAGGAGAAGCCAGTGGCCTATGTAGACATACCCAAAGACCTCACCCGCGTGAAAACGAAGGTGATGTTCAATCTCACTAAAAGGCAGTTGATCTGCTTTGGCAGCGGGGCGCTCATCGGCGTACCGCTGTTCTTTCTTGTAAAGGGGAGCATCCCCACCAGCGCGGCAGCGCTCATTATGATTCTCGTCATGCTGCCCTTCTTCATGCTGGGCATCTATGAAAAGAACGGTCAGCCGCTTGAAAAGCTCATGAAAAACTACATCAACGTGCGGTTTCTGCGCCCGAAGCAGCGCCCGTATCGCACGGACAATTTCTACGCCGCATTGGAGCGGCAGCAACAACTGAACAAGGAGGTAAAGGCGATTGTCCAAAAAACAAAGCACAGCCAGCCGAAAGCTCACCCGCGAGGAACGAAAGCAAATCGCAGCGGCCATCGAGCGGGCAAGGCGCACCGATAAAAAGCAACTTTCCGCGCAGCAGTCCATTCCCTATCAGCGCATGTACCCGGACGGCGTATGCCGGGTCACAGACCGATTCTATTCCAAGACCATCCAGTATCAGGACATCAATTATCAGCTTGCCCAAGCCGAGGATCAGGAAGCCATC
>CAZUUR010000248.1:1147-3011 GCA_964622815.1 uncultured Oscillospiraceae bacterium
ATGCGGATAGCTCCATGCGCTTACAGTTCACGTTCTTTGATACCGCAGCGGGCGCGGAGCAGTTCGGCAGGAGCATCTATATTGCCCCGCAGGACGATTACTTCAACAGCGTCCGCACCGAGTATTCGGACATGCTCAAAAACCAACTCAGCAAGGGCAACAACGGATTGGTGAAAACCAAGTACGTCACGTTCGGCATCGAAGCGGATAATCCCCGCATCGCCAAGCATCGGCTGGAGCGTATGGAAAACGACATCCGCACCAACTTCAAGCGCATCGGTGTGATCTCGGACGGCATGAACGGGCAGGAACGGCTAAAGCTCATGCACGGCATCTTCCACATCGACGGACAGGAGCAGTTTCAATTCGATTGGCGCTGGCTTGCGCCCTCCGGCCTCTCCACGAAGGACTTTATCGCGCCCAGCGGCTTTGAGTTTCGGGAGGGCAGGACATTTCGCATGGGTAAGAAATACGGTGCGGTATCGTTCCTACAAATCCTTGCCCCCAAGCTCAAAGATCGCGTTCTTGTGGACTTCCTCGACCTGGAAAACAGCATCGTTGTGAACATGCACGTTCAGTCCATCGACCAAATGGCGGCAATTAAGGACGTAAAGCGCAAGATTACCGACCTTGACAAGATGAAGATCGAAGCGCAGAAGCAAGCAGTCCGCTCCGGCTACGACATGGATATTCTGCCCTCCGACCTCGCCACCTACGGCACGGAGGCAAAGAACATTCTGCAAGACCTCCAAAGCCGCAACGAGCGGATGTTCCTGTTCACGTTTCTTCTGATGAACACAGCCGATTCCAAACAGCAGTTGGACACCATCCTGTTGCAGCAGCAAGGCGTGGCGCAGCAGCATAACTGCCAGATCGTGCGGCTGGACTATCAGCAGGAGGAAGGCTTGATGTCCTCGTTGCCGCTTGCCTACAATCAAGTGGAAATCCAGCGGAGCTTAACGACCTCCAGCACGGCGGTATTTGTGCCGTTTACCACGCAGGAGCTATTTCAGACCGGGCCGGAGGCGCTTTACTACGGGCTGAATGCGCTTAGCAGCAACCTCATCATGGTGGATCGGAAGCTCTTAAAGAATCCCAACGGCCTGATACTCGGCACACCCGGCAGCGGCAAGAGCTTTGCCGCAAAAAGGGAGATTATCAACGTGTTCCTTATCACAAAGGACGACATTATTATCTGCGATCCCGAAGCAGAGTATTATCCCGTTGTCCATCGGCTGAACGGTCAGGTCATCCGCATATCGCCCACATCCAACCAATACCTGAATCCCCTCGACCTCAATTTCAATTATTCGGACGGCGATAACCCGCTGGCGCTCAAATCCGACTTTGTGCTGTCGCTGTGCGAATTGATTGTAGGCGGTAAGGACGGCCTAAAGTCCACCGAAAAATCGCTCATTGACCATGCCGTGCAGGATATTTACCGCCAGTATCTTGCCGACCCGCGCCCGGAGAACATGCCGATTCTCGAAGATTTGTACCATGCGCTCTTGGATATGCACAAGGAGGACGCCGACCACGTTGCCGGGGCGTTGGAGCTTTACGTTACCGGCTCTCTCAACGTGTTCAACCACCGCACCAATGTGGACATTCATAACCGCCTTGTCTGCTTCGATATTAAGGAGCTTGGCAATCAGCTAAAGAAGATCGGAATGCTTGTCGTGCAGGATCAGGTATGGAATCGCGTGACCGCCAACCGCAATATCGGAAAGTCCACCCGGTACTACATGGATGAGTTCCATCTATTGCTCAAAGAGGAACAGACGGCGGCATATTCCGTAGAGGTTTGGAAGCGTTTTCGCAAATGGGGCGGCATTCCGACAGCCATTACGCAGAATGTGAAGGA
>CAZUUR010000249.1:0-3009 GCA_964622815.1 uncultured Oscillospiraceae bacterium
GCAATCTTGGAAGCGATATTTTTCGCGCGCTTTTGGCGGAAGGCCACCAAGTCGTAGCGGCGGACATGATAGAGCGTGATTTGGGGCTTACGGGCGATTTCACATTCAAAAAGCTTGACGTTACCAATCCTCAAGCGCTAAATGGGCTTTGCGAAGGCGCGGACGCGGTTATAACCACCGTCGGCCTTACGAAAACGTCGGCCACGGTGACGAATTATCAAATAGATTATCAGGGCAATGTGAACCTTTTAAACGAGGCGAAGCGTGCTGGAGTGAAAAAATTTATTTATATTTCGGTTCTCAAGGCAGATAAAGCGCCCAAAGTGCCCATGCTGCATGCAAAGTACCTCATGGAGGAGGAGCTTAAAAAGAGCGGCATCGACTATGTGATATATCGCCCGACGGGCTATTTTTACGATATAATTAAGGTGTTCAAACCCATGATAGAAAAGGGAGAGGTAACGCTGCTGGGCAACGACCCCGTAAGCGCCAACGTAATAGACACGCCCGACTTTGCTCAATACATTGTAAAGCATATTAACGATAAAAACCTCATAGTGCCTATAGGCGGCAACGAGACTTACACTTATGAGGAAATAGCAAAAATGTGCTTTGCGGCGGCCGGTAAAGAGCCAAACATAAAGCGCGCTCCTGTTTTTCTTTTCGATGCGCTTGCATTTGTGAACAAGCTCAAGAAGAACGGCAAGGAAGCAATAATCCGTTTTAGCAAATGGACGCTCACCGAGCCTATGATAGGCGAGGTTTGCTATGGTGAGCACAGCTTTAAGGAATATATCAAAAAGAGCTTCTAGGAGGGCATTATGGGTTGGGATTATCTTTTAATTTTAGCGATAATCGCCGGTGTACTGTGCGCGGTGGGCTTTTACAAATTCGTATACTTTCTCTCTATCGGCTACGGATTCGCCATAGCGGGAATAGGCATCGCGCTGATGGTGATGTTCGGCGAGAAGATGCAGCTCGTGCATTTTGCGCAATGCGCGCTTTTTATAATATACGGTGCGCGGCTTTCAGGTTTTTTGCTCTATCGCGAACTTAAAAATTCAGCTTATCGAAAGACGCTCACAGAGGCTACCTCCACTGAAAAGCCCATGCCCATATTCGTAAAAGCGACGATATGGCTTATGGTGGTGGTGCTGTATGTAGCGCAGGCGAGCCCTGTTTTTTACCGTCAGTATAACGGCGCAGCGGACACGCTTTTGCCGTGGATAGGCATTGCGGTAAGCATAATCGCGCTGATAATTGAAACGCTCGCAGATCAGCAAAAGAGCGCGCAAAAAGCCAAAAACCCAAATATGGTGGCCACAGAGGGACTATATGAATTTGTGCGCTGCCCCAATTACTTTGGCGAAATTCTTTTTTGGACAGGCGTAACCATTGGCGGACTTACCGCGCTAAGCGGCTGGGGGCAGTGGGTAATGGCGATACTCGCCTATATTTCTATAGTTTTTGTGATGTTCAACGGCGCGCAAAGGCTTGAAAAGCGCCAGAGCGGCCGCTACGGAAGCATGAAGCAATATAACGATTACGCAGATAAGACGCCTATAATCATTCCGCTGCTGCCGATATATCACCTTAATAAGGAGAAGAAGCAATGAACGGAATTACCGTTTTGATGGCGCTTGTGGATTTTTTGCCGGTGCTTCTGTTTTTCACCGCGGCTATAATACTTCAGCGTGATCTTTACAACAAAATGGTTAAGGGAGCTTTCGCCCTGCTCGCGGCGGGCTCGCTTATGGTGCTGATTTCCGGCATTTATAAGGCCGCGTGGAAAATACTCTACGCCATGAACATTTGCGATTTCACTGCGCTCGACGCCGCCTTCTTCCCTATGCAAGCGCCGGGCTTTTTGCTGGTGTTCGCCGCTCTTATGGCCATGCTTTGCTCAAAGAACAAGTGCAAGATGATCCTTAACCCATTCAAGGCACTTGCCCGCTGTTTCCATCTCGGCAAAATAATTGTATTTGCCCTCCTCAGCGCCTACTATCGCTGCTATCATTGCCTCAACATCAACGCGCTGCTTATCAACAATGGTTGACACCCAGCCTGAGGTGCCAGAATATATATGCGTGTCCCCCACCCGCGTGCAGCCCGCGCCTATGCCTATGAGCGTTGCGTCGCCGCCGCCGCCAAATACTGGAGTGCCCTCCATTAGCCCAAGCTCGCTCGCGGCAAGCGCTGTGATCTTGCCCGCTTGAGCTGTGCATTTAATTATTCTTGGCAGATGCTCAAAATTAACCTTCAGCATATCGCAAAGGGATTTATTCCACCCCTCCCTGCCCTTTCTCGTGTCATAGAGAAAGGTTGAATACGCAGAGTCGGGCGTCATGATAAATTCGCCCGTGCAGCGGCATATTAGATATTCCTTCACATCGAACCATTTATAGACCCTGCTAAATATTTCCGGCTCGTGCGCTTCCACCCACTTATATTTCCATACCGGATCCTTTACGCTTGAGGAAACCGCGCCGGTTACAGCAAGACTCTTTACCAGCTTTGCAATATTCGCTCCCGCGACCTGTATGCCATGCGCCATGCCTTCTTTAATCTCGGCCTTGGCACGCTGATCCATATAGCTCATGGGGCGTCTTAGCGCCTTACCGGCTTTATCCACCAGCACAAGCCCCTGCATCTGCGAACAGAAGGATATGCCCGCCACCTCGCTTGGCTTTACGTCCACCCTCTCAAAGAGGCTGCGCGTAGTAGAGCACATGGCGCTCCACCATTCATCAGCGTCCTGCTCCGCGCCGCCGTTGTCAAGTATATAAAGCCCATAGCCCTGCTGCGCGGCACAAACGAGCGATATTCTATCATCAATTTTAAAAAGGCATGTTTTTACGCCGGTAGTACCTATGTCATAAGCTATCACATACACCATATCAAAAAGCCTCCGGGCATTTTATTTATGCACTATATCGCCACGCTCAGTTGTGAACGCGGATTCAAAGAATTTAAGCAGCTCTAAGGCCACCTTTTCATCATTATCCAAAA
>CAZUUR010000250.1:0-3006 GCA_964622815.1 uncultured Oscillospiraceae bacterium
ATAGAAGCCAAACTGGATATTCACTTGTCAAAATTGCCCTAACTGTGGGCGTTCTGCCGGGTATCGCGGGATTTTTGCGCAGTAGATTTTGAGTCCGTCACGTCTGCCATTCCATCATTCCGGCGCTATTTGTTTTGCTCCGTGATTTTAACATATTTTTTCTTTAGATGCAACCCAAAGTTATGGTAATTCGTGTTATAATCAATAAAACAAATATATGCCTAAAGCAAGGAAGCGCGAACGCTTCGTCTGGGTTTAAGGCTTTTGCCGCGGCGATGTGCTGGCGATGCTGCAACACCACCCGCAACTAAATCTTTAGATTTTGAAAGGAAGCTTTAGGCTGAGGCCGCTAAGCTTGAAAGCAACTTTCAAACTGGCGTGTTGAAGCTTTCGTCGCCGGAGACGCGACGATTTTGCCTAAGTAAAACCTACCTCAATTTCAATGAAGGGATGCTTTCGTAAATGAAAGCAATGGTAACTAAAAATGAAAACACACCGTTTTTCGCGCATGTTTTTCGCGCTCGTCGCGCTGCTGCTCGTTGCTGCGCTCGTCTCGGGCTGCGCTGGCTCTACAAAGGAGTTAAACGCTGCGGGCAGCAACCAGGAAGCCGAATATTTTGGCTACGACTCCGCCATGACGGCTGTTGCCGCGCCGGCCGAAGCGCCAATGCCGGATGCGTCCGCCGCGTCCATGTCGCCAGCGGGCGGTGAGCTCGCTGACAAGCAGCAGACCAACACGCCTGATTACGGCGGACACAAGGTTATTCGCACTATCGCCGTCCGCTTTGAGACGAACGCTTTCGATGCGGACTATCAAGCGCTGCTCGATCGCGCGAGCACTCTGGGCGGATATGTGGAAAACTCCAGCGTGGAAGGCCGCAAGCCCGACACATACCGCGATAACGGGCGTTACGCTTATCTCACATTCCGCATTCCTTCGGATAAGACGGACGCTTTCGCCTCAAACGCCAAGACTTTTGGCACTCTCCTATATTATAATGAAAACGCAGAGGACATCACCGATAGATATTTCGATTCGGAAACTCGCCTCGATGTGCTTAAAATTCAGCTTGAGCGCCTCACCAATATACTCACCGCCTCAAGCGAGCTGTCGGACATAATCGAGCTTGAGCGCGAGATAGCGGACGTTACACTCCAGATAGAGGAGCTCACGAGCGAGCTTCGCCGCTATGACGGGCTTATCGGTTTCTCAACGGTGAGTGTGGAAATTCAGGAGCTGAGCCTTACCGCAGGCCCAACCCGCGAAAAGACCACCGGCGAGCGCATAAGTGATGGCTTCACCAAGACGCTTTATGACGTTGGCACTTTCTTTGTGGACTTCGCTGTATGGTTCGTGTCCGCGCTGCCTATACTCGTCGTATTGGGAGTTATAGCGTTTGCGGTGGTGCTCATAGTGCGCGCCAGCCTTAAAAAGAGCAGGCAGCGCATGCTGGCAGCCGCTCAGAAGCGTGCCGAGCAGGGCGTGAGCGCGACTGACGCAAAGACGCCTGCTCCTTTCCCCGGAGACCAAAAAAATGATCATGGAGATAAATAAAATGAAAAATCGCAGCATTATAATGGTGGTCGCGCTCGTGATGACGCTCATACTCGCGCTTTCCGGCTGCAAGAGCCAGGAGCAGCTCGCCGCCACCTCTCAAACTCCGCAGACGCAGCCCGTTCCTGACGTATATGTTACAAACGAGGCCGAAAAATCGCCCAACGTGATAGTCGTGCGCGGCTCTGGCGAAACCACGCTCATGCCCGATATGGCAACCTTCACCGTTAGAATAAAGACCGAGGACGCTGAAGCCGCAAAGGCGCAGCAGCTCAATTCCGAGCTTTCCGACGCCGTTATCGCGGCGCTCAAGGCGGCAGGCGTGGCGGACAAGGATATTTCCACCGCCGGGCTTAACCTCGACGAGAGATACGATTACTCAAAGGATACCCCGCAGCTTTTGGGCTACACCATGTCCCACCAGCTAAACGTTACCGTGCGCGATATAAACAAGCTGTCAAACACCATTTCGGCCGCTATCGGTGCGGGCGCGACGAGCACATATAATCTTGAGCTCACGGTGTCAAGCTCCGACAGCGCTTATGCAGACGCGCTCAAGATAGCCATCGCTTCGGCAAAGGTGAAGGCGGAAGCACTCGCGGGCGCGCTTGGAGTGCAGCTCGTGCCCGTTCCCGTGAAGGTGAACGAGACCAGCGCCTCGTATTCGCCGTCCACCTACAGGGATATGGAGCTTGCCGTTCCCCAGACGGACGGCCTCACCGCCGCCGCAACCGCCGATAACGGCGCAAGCGTGAGCACGGGCGAATTGAAGGTCAATGCCGACGTGGAAGTTACTTATGAAATAGTTGCGGGCGAGTAAACCGCACATAATACACTAAATAGACCGGTGTTAAACACCGGTCTATTTTTATATTAGACAAATATCTAATAATCTATTGACAATATCTTACTATCATCATATAATACACACATAAACTATTAGATAAGGAGCTAACATTATGAAGTACGAATCAACTGTCAACCAATATTGCTTCAGCATGACTGCGCTTTCGCTCAGATATACACCTTCCTCCCCTAAGGAGTATAGGAACGAAAACTGCCAGAACTGTGAAAGAACTAAGGAGTGAGCATGGAAAGAGAGCTGCAGACGGTCAACCCCGAAACCACACAAGCGCCCGCAGAAGCGCCCGTAGAAGCGCCCGTAGAAGCGCCCGCAGAAGCACCCGCACAAGCCACCGCTTTGGCGCAGAAAACGAGCTACAAGCCGCTTTTAAAGCAAAAGCAATTTATGAAGCTGCTTGTGGCGAGCATTATTAACCGCTTTGGCGATTCGCTTGACGCGATAGCGTGCGCGCTGATGATGTATGAAATAACGGGCAGCGCGGCGGCGATGGCGCTGCTCATGGGGCTTAACTTTATCCCGACCATAGTTTTTCAGCCGATAACGGGCGTTATGGTGGATAAAATGAAGAAAAAGCGCATCATGTGGC
>CAZUUR010000251.1:0-2999 GCA_964622815.1 uncultured Oscillospiraceae bacterium
ATATCAGGGTCAGGAAATAGGCATGACCGACTGCGATTTTTCTAATATGGCCGATTGGCGCGACTGTGAGGCGTTTAGCGCCTATAAGTCGCTGCAGGGCATGATGCATCTGCCCGCGTTTATCGCGAAAAAGATAATCAACAAAATGACCCGTGACAACGCGCGCACGCCCGTGCAGTGGTCCTCCTCGCGCAACGCGGGCTTCACGCTCGCGGCGAAGCCGTGGATTAAATTGAACCCCAATTATCACGAGATAAACGTGGAGGACGATCTAAGGAGCACGGATAGCATTATCGCTTTCTACAAAAAGGCTATAGCGCTGCATAAGGAGCTGCCCATGCTCACATGGGGCGGCTTTACGCCTGTTGACGAGCAAAACAAGAGCGTGCTTTGCTATATCCGCTCCGATAATGAAAGCAAAAAGCTGCTCGTGGCGCTAAACCTCACCAAAAAGACCACGCGCGTGAGGCTCACGGGCATTTCGGGCGGCAGGTGCGTTATATGGACGCATTCAAAGCGTGAGTTTGCTCAAAATCTGGTATTGCAGCCATACGAGAGCATGGCGTTTATATTGGAATAGGCATTTAAAAGCAAACCGCCGCTTTGCGGCTTTCGCCATTGAGAGCAAACGGGCGGCGATGCGGCGGAGATATTAAAAGCAAAACCACTAACAACTCAAGTTTTAACCTGCGGTTAGAATTTTGAAAGGCTGGTCATAGGATTGAAAAAAACAGTTGGCATAATCGGCGGCATGGGTCCGCTCGCCACGGGCGATCTTTTTATGGAGATAGTGGCTAACACCGATGCTCAAAGCGATCAGGAGCATCTGCATATTATTGTGGATAACAACACCGCCATACCCGACCGCACCGACGCCATACTGCACAATGGCGTTTCGCCGCTAAATGAAATGCAAAAGAGCGCGCAGCGGCTTATAAATATCGGCGCAACAATTTTGTGCATGCCGTGCAATACCGCGCATTATTTCTATAAGGATCTTGCCTCGCGCCTCAACGTGCCGCTTGTGAACATGATAGAGGAGACGGGCAACGAGCTTGTGCGGCAGGGCATAAAAAAGGCGGCGCTGCTCGCCACGGAGGGCACGGTGCTTTGCGGCATATATGCGGACGTTATGAAAAACAAGGGCGTTGAGCTTATCTATCCGGACGCGCGCGGCCAGCATGTGGTGACGGACGTTATCTATAAGGGCATAAAGGCGAACAACATGGCGTATAACCCTGTTATGTTTAACGCCGTCATAGAGACACTTTTTGCGCGCGGCGCACAGACGCTTATACTCGGCTGCACGGAGCTGCCCATAGCAGCGCGGCGCTATAATGTTACAAAGCCGTGCGTCAACCCCACGCATATACTTGCACGCGCTGTAATCAGCGCGGCGGGCGGAAAATTAAAATAGCAGTTTTCGGGTCGCTCATGCGGCCCGATTTTAACAAACAAAGAAATATTTAAAGTGTGCATGGAGCACACCACTTAACGTTCATGCCGTATTATAATTAAAAATATTGGGAGGCAATTATGGAAAAGCTTGACGCAAAACCGGCTCAAAAGCCGAGAAAAAAGCATACAGGCCTTGTGATACTTCTCGTTTTTCTCGCCATACTCATTCTCATTCCCGTGGGCGCTTACGTGTTTTTGAGCTGCACGCAGTTCGGAGGCGACGGGGTCGCGCTTGCGGATTACGCAAACGCGCCGTATACCGGCGAAGCCGAGCTTAGTGCCGATGGCACGGCCAGCGTGCTTTTAAAAGAGGCTGATGTTTACTGGATAGCCGCCCAAAACGGAGCTGAGGACGTGCTAAAGCTTTTGCCAAAGGAGATAACGCTCTTGTGGTGGCGCGCTCAGCTTACCGACGGCGGTGTGGACATTTATGCAAAAGGCACGGCGCTTGGATTTATACCGGTGTCGGTAAAGGCCAATATAGCAATGAGCGAGTCGGGCGGGGTTATAACCGCCGCGCCAATGACATTTATGCTCGGCACGAAGCTCACAATAGCGGCGGACAAGCTATATAAATACGGCTTGCAGCCCAGCTATGAAACTACGCTTGAGGAGATAGGCCTTCCATCGCGCGTTACGAGCGTTACCTTTGACGCGGATGCTGTGCGAGTTAATGAGAGCTTTGATGCGGCAACATTTGAATATCTTGCCGCCGGGGTGCACCGCACAGCGTTTGAGTGCATGACCTACGGCGGCGAAGCCGCGGGTGAAGGCAATCCATTTTATTTAAAAGCCGCTAAAAGACCGCAGGAGGACATGTCGGCGGGCGAGGTGTTTAGCACCATAGCCCAGAGCGGAAGCGTCAAGGACGCTGTGAACGGGCTGGTCGCGCTGTGCGAGGCGCATTACGCAGAGCTGGCGCTTGAAGAATTTAACGATTTTGAAAAGCATTTTATACTCACGGGTACTTCTCAGGAGCAGCAGGCGCTGCGCGATGGCTACTTAAAAGTGATAGAAGACGGTCAGCGCGGCTATGAAAACCTGCTTGTTAAGCTCCGTGAAAAATATAAGGCGCTTGAGCTTACGCTCGACGCCTCATGCATGATAGACAATCTAACGGGCGAGCCGCTGGCGCTTTCCTCGCTTGGCAATATAGACGATGCTTCCAGCCGCGTTTTAATGCTCTATTCCCAGCAGGACGCGCAGACAGTGCGCACCTATGATATGCCGCCCTTGAGCGAAGTGCCGAAAACCGGTAAAAAGGTAATAAGCGCCGAGGACGAGAAGCGCACCGTAGATCTTGCTATACTTTTAAGGCTTGCCTCTGGCGCACCCGCGCTGATATATTATCAGGGTGATGGGATTTTTGTTGTGCATTATTTGCCGGAGGAGCTTTACTTAGAAGTGATGGAGACGGATAAGCTCGTGATAATGCCCGCGGGCGCTCTGCCATACCCGCTGACATGGGGCTTGCCGTGGGCAGCGCCGGGCGATGGGCTGAGCAAATACAGCATACTTTACCCGCCAATGTAAGGAAAACG
>CAZUUR010000252.1:0-2978 GCA_964622815.1 uncultured Oscillospiraceae bacterium
CGTTTAAAAGCAGCGCGGCGCTCGCGCCGAGCATGCGGCTCGTCTTGCCGGTGACTATGCGCCCGTCGGCAAGCTGCATTGCTGCGGCGGGTGAGCCCGTGTCCTCGGCGCGCCTTAGCGCCGCCGCGACTACGGGTCTATCGTCTGTGGTTATGCCTGCCTGCTTCATGAGAAGCTTTATCTTATTTGCACGGTCAAGCTCGGCAAGCCCCTGGCGGTGCGCGCAAAGCTCCGTGTAATAGCGCCTTATTATTTCCTGACGCGATGCCTCACAGCAGGCAGCATCATCAAAAATGCAGTTGCCCGCCATGTTAACGCCCATATCTGTTGGAGATTTATAGGGGCACTCGCCATATATACGCTCGAATATAGCGGCTACCACGGGGAATATTTCAACATCGCGATTATAATTTATGGTGGTAACGCCGTAAGCGCTAAGATGGAATGGGTCTATCATATTAACGTCCGCAAGATCGGCCGTGGCGGCTTCGTAAGCAAGATTTACGGGGTGAAGCAAAGGCAAATTCCATATAGGGAAGGTTTCAAACTTGGCGTATCCCGCGCGAATGCCGCGCTTATGCTCGTGATAAAGCTGAGATAGACAGGTGGCCATTTTGCCGCTGCCCGGGCCGGGCGCTGTGACCACCACCAGCGGGCGTTCAGTTTCGATAAAATCATTCTTGCCAAGCCCTTCGTCGCTGACTATGTGCTCAACGTCCACAGGATAGCCCTCTATGGGATAATGCCTGTACACCTTAACGCCAAGGCTTTCAAGGCGGGTTTTAAACGCGTCGGCGGCATTTTGAGCTGCGTACTGCGTTAAAACGACGCTTCCAACATAGAGGCCTATGCTCCTGAAAGCGTCGATAAGTCGTAAAACATCGAGATCGTATGTGATACCAAGATCGCCCCGAACCTTGTTTTTTTCTATATCGGAGGCATTTATAGCGATAACTATTTCCGATTGCTCCTTTAGCTGCATCAGCATTTTAACCTTACTGTCGGGCTTAAAGCCTGGGAGCACGCGTGAGGCGTGAAAATCGTCGAACAGCTTGCCGCCGAACTCAAGATATAGCTTGCCGCCGAATTTAGCTATTCTTTCTTTTATATGCTCCGATTGCATACTGAGATATTTTTGATTGTCGAAACCTTCTTTCACGTTACCGCCTCCAAATACAAAATTAAATACCCAAATATGTTAGCCTTTCAAAAGGTATTTTACAATACTGTTATATAAATTTTATCTGTGATATAATTGAAATGCAACCCTTTTGGGTTAATACACGTTTAAGTATTGGGAGGTATGAAGACGCTTGGTGGATTTTGACTCCATCTATAATGATTACTCCCGTTTGGTGTACTGGACGGCTTACGGCGTGATGCGCTCACAAAGCGATGCTTTGGATGCGATGCAGGACGTCTTTGTAAAAGTCTACTCCAATATAGATAAGCTTTCAACCTTTCCCGCGCCGCAGCTTAAAAGCTGGCTCTATCGCGTGTGCATGAACACCTGCATAGACCAAAAGCGCAAGCGCGGCAAGGAGATCGTTACGGATGAGTTTAGCACTCAAGCCGTTGAAAACGAGTACGAGCTTCCGGAAAACGCTTTTGAAAACGCGCAAACACGTCTTGCTGTGCGCAAGGCTATTGATGAGCTGCCCCAAATATATAGGCAGTGCGTGCTTCTGCATTATTTTTCCGGCATGCAGTATGAGGATATAGCGAATATCACGGGTACAACTGTGGGTACGATAAAATCACGCATTTCGCGTGCCAAGGAGCGACTTTACGCGAAATTGAAGGGCGGTGAAGGCAATGGCAGATAATTTTGATAAGCTACTCTTTTCTCTGGGCGCTGAAGCAGATGGAAAAGTGCCGTATGCCGACGCTTTTGAAAAAATAAAGGCGAAAACGGAGCTTGAGCGCGCAAGAAGATTAAAGCGCAGCAGAAGCATAAGGCTGCTTAGCATTGCCGCATCGTTCGTTGTGGTGCTTGGTGTTGGCACGGTGCTGCTGACAAACGGCTTTTTCACAGCAGGCAAAGCTGCTCCAGAGGCCGCCAGTGCGGGCATTACCGCCGCGTGCTGCGAACCCCGCGAGGACGCCGGCCCTCAATCCCCTATGGCTCCCGCGCCCGCCGCGCTTTACGATGCTCCACCCGCAGATAATTCTCAGCAGTCATCGCCTGAGCCAAGTGAGCTTCCGATGCTTGGTATTGCCCCTGCGGGCGGCACTGAGGAGCAAAACGGCGAAGAAAAAGATGGCGCTTTGGGAGACGACGCTCAAGTGGATAACAGAATATTCATAGCAGGAGCGCCTGAGGCTGTGATATTCGTTATCGGCCTGCCCAAAACCCTTCCCTCTCCAACCGACGCAGTTGACAAAAACGGCTATACGCTCCAAATGCTTACGTCCGATGAAGCGCCGTGTGAAATAGGCGAGGCCGCCATTTATCAACTGGACGATATAACTCTTAACGCGCTGTGGCGCATAGCGCAAAATGATTATATAAGCATCACTGTAGCTAACATGAGCACAGAGGATCTCGTGTCGCTCATGGAGGGGCTTACGGAATAAAATGTATATGTAAGGCGACAAAGCGTTTGCGGCTGTTGCACGGCCGCAAACGCTTTGCGTTATGGAGTAAAGTATGTTATTATTTCATTATAGATTCTGAAAATGAGGTAGCCATTATGGGACGCATGAATTTGCTTACAAAATTGATAAACGACTCAAAAACTCAGGTGGAAGGCTTTTGCGTAGTGCGCTCCGTGGCGCAAAAGAGCAATGTTAAGGGCAGCGATTATCTTGATTTCGTGCTTGCGGACGCAAGCGGCGAAATCGTTGCCAAGCTTTGGGATTACGCGCCCGAGCAGCATGGCATTTACACCGAGGATACCGTTATCAAGGTGCGCGCCACCATAAACCCCTGGCGGGACGGCGAGCAGCTTAAGATAGACAAAATACGCAACCTCAAG
>CAZUUR010000253.1:0-2975 GCA_964622815.1 uncultured Oscillospiraceae bacterium
ATGCTTATATCAATGCCCTTTTCTTCGAGCAAGGAGCGAACCTCGGGAAGTATCCCCAGGCAATAGAGATTGTTGAATATCAGCCTTCCTACCAGAAATTCGGCCGACACATAGTATGCGCGCCTAACCTTTTCATGCGCTCTGCGGCTATTCATCCAATCGGTTGAAATAGCGCTCATTATCGCGTCCGAAAGCGCGTTATGCAGTTGAACGGCGTTCGCTTCGGCAAGCTCTATTTGATAATCTGTACGCAGCGCTTCCTCTGCTTTTGCAATCAATTCGCGGCTGTTAATCTGTATCATGCTCATAAACGTTTATGCCTCAAACGAGAATTTATAATCAAGCTTTAGCATATCGCGCACAGCCATGAGGTCGTTTTGCACAGATTCGCTAACCGGCACTCCCTTATCCTTTCTGTCAAGCCAAACAAGATATTCTTTTTCTCCGGCGGTGTATATCCTATCATGCCCTTCAGCTTTCTTAGAAGCTCTTAGTTCAACAAGTATATCCGTGCAGATTTCCTTAAAGCTCTCAATCCCGAGGAATGCCTCGGGGTCAATAACAAGGAAGAAATGTCCCAGATGATATGGTATCTTTTTGCCATCCTTCATTCCTGTAAGCTGCTTTAAATAGCTGCCCGCGCATAATGCGGCAGATAAAACTTCAACCACTGTTGCATAGCCATAGCCCTTATATCCGGCAAGCTCCTCTCCAATGCCGCCAAGAGGCGCTAAGGCAGCTTCTCCAGTCGTCAGGGCAACAAGTATTTCCTTGCTGTCTGTCATTGCCTTGCCGTCATTGCCGATTACCATGCCTGCGGGCGTATCCATGTTGTTTCTCGCAAAATATTCTATTTTGCCGCGCTGAGTTATGCTCGTAGCGCAATCTATGACAAAGGGAAACTCATCATTCGTCGGAAATGCGACAGTGAGCGGATTTGTGCCAAGCATGTTTTCAACGCCAAACGTGGGCGCTATTGAGGGGCGCGCATTTGTTCCGGTAATGCCTATCATTCCGGCTTTTGAAGCCATCATTGCCCAATACCCGGCTATGCCGTAATGTGTTGAGTTGCGAATGGTAGCCATGGCAATACCATATTTTTTAGCTTTATCTATTATTGATTCCATCGCCTTGTAACTTGCAACCATGCCCATACCGTCGTGAGCATCGATAACTAAGGTAGTAGGGGTTTCTTTGAGAATTTCCACTTCCGTTTTTGGATTTTGTATTCCAGCGTTTATCCTATCAATATAGATAGGCTTAAACCTGTTAACTCCGTGGCTCTCTATTCCGCGTCTGTCGCTTTCCATAAGCACATCGGCGCAAATTGCCGCTTCTTCCTTAGGCACGCCTATCGCAACAAAAGCGTCGGTCATAAAATCGCCTATCTGCTTCCATGATACATAAGGTCTTTTTTCCACAATTTTATCCTCCTAAAAATTATTTACTCGTCAGCCCAGTTCATTGCGCGTTCTACAGCTTTACTCCATTTTGAATAAAGCTCGCTTCGCCGCTCATCGCTCATGTTCGGCACAAAAATTCTTTCGCTTTTTCTGTTGTTCTCTATTTCTCTTTTATCTTTATAAAGCCCAACGGCCTGCCCCGCAAGATATGCCGCACCTAAAGCAGTTGTCTCAACGTTAATCGGCCGATCGACCGATATGTTGAGAATATCCGCTTGGAACTGCATCATTATATCACTTACCGATGCTCCCCCGTCTACCCGAAGCATTTTTATTGGACTGCCAAGATCGTCCTGCATGGCGTTAATTAAATCCTTTACCTGATACACTATGCTTTCAAGCACCGCTCTTGCTATATGCTCCTTGCGGGTTCCACGTGTTATGCCAACCATAGTTCCGCGCGCGTACATATCCCAGTATGGAGCGCCAAGCCCTGTGAACGCTGGAACAAAATACACGCCGCCGGTATCAGAAACGCTTTGCGCCAGCCTGTCACATTCGGGAGCGGATTCTATGAGCCTTAAATCGTCTCTTAGCCATTTGATAACGGAGCCCGCGTTAAATATGCTGCCCTCCAGCGCATACTCCACTTCATCATTTATGCCCCATGCGATAGTGGTGAGCAGCCGGTTTTTTGATCGAAGCGATTTTTTGCCGGTATTAACCACCAAGAAGCAGCCTGTTCCAAATGTATTCTTTGCTTTTCCGGGTTCAAAACATGCTTGCCCGAAAAGCGCGGCCTGCTGATCGCCTATAGCCGCGGATATGGGAATGCCAACAAGCTCGTCTATACCTATGATATGTTTTTTTACAGTTCCGTAAACACAGCTTGACGGCATTGCTTTAGGCAGCATAGCCATGGGAATATCCAAGGTCTTGCACAGCCTTTCGTCCCAGCAAAGCTTATCTATATCAAATAGCATTGTCCTCGCGGCGTTTGTGTAATCAGTAACATGCACACCGCCTGTAAGATTCCAAATAAGCCATGAATCTATAGGGCCGAAAAGAAGCTCTCCTTGCTCTGCCCGTTCCTTTGCACCTGGCACTTTATCCAGTATCCATTTGATTTTTGTGGCTGAAAAATAAGCGTCGATAATTAGTCCGGTTTTCTCGCGCACATAATCCGACAAGCCGTTTTTTATGAGCTGCTCACATATAGGTGCGGTTCGTCTGCATTGCCAGACTATAGCGTTATAAATAGGCCTGCCGGTTTTCTTTTCCCAAACAATAGTTGTTTCGCGTTGGTTTGTGATGCCTATAGTAGCTATTTGATCGGCGCTAATTCCGGAAACGCTAAGAGCATCCTTTGCGGCTCTTAACTGGCTATAAAGAATTTCAAGCGGATCGTGTTCCACATAACCAGGCTGCGGATAAATTTGGGTAAACTCATTTTGCGCCTTTCCCATTATGCTGCCTGCTTTATCGAAAATGATGGCTCTTGAGCTAGTGGTGCCTTGATCTAGCGCCATTATGTATTGCTTCATCAAGCGCCCTCCTTTATTTAATAAATAT
>CAZUUR010000254.1:0-2132 GCA_964622815.1 uncultured Oscillospiraceae bacterium
GTTCAGGTAGATGGAGGAGGTGTGGCCGTAGCCGCCGTCCGCTATGAGCTGCTCCGCCTTTGAGAACGCGTCCTGTATGTCCGCAGCGCTGTACATGGCAAGCACCGGTGAAAGCTTTTCGTGCGCGAACTCCTCGGAGAGCTCCACGCTTTCCACCTCGCCTATGAGTATCTTAACGCCCTCGGGGACGGTCACACCGGAAAGCTCCGCTATCTTCACGGCGGGCTGACCCACTATCTTAGCATTGAGCGCGCCGTTAATTATGATGGTCTTGCGCACCTTTCGCGTTTCCTCCGGATTGAGGAAATAGCAGCCGCGGTATGCGAACTCGCGCTTTACGGCATCGTACACGCTCTGATGCACTATCACCGATTGTTCGGACGCGCATATCATGCCGTTATCGAATGTCTTGGAGTGGATTATCGAGCTCACCGCAAGCACAATATCGGCAGTCTCGTCGATTATGGCGGGGGTGTTGCCCGCGCCTACGCCTATCGCGGGCTTACCCGAGGAGTAGGCCGCCTTCACCATGCCTGGGCCGCCGGTGGCAAGTATGATGTCCGCCTGCTTCATAACGAGGTTGGTAAGCTCAAGGCTTGGGACATCTATCCAGTCGATCACTCCCGCAGGTGCGCCGGCGGCGACCGCCGCGTCCAGCACCAGCTTTGCGGCGGCTATCGTGGACTCCTTGGCTCTCGGGTGAGGGCTGATAATGATGGCGTTGCGGGTTTTAAGCGCGAGCAGGCATTTGAAGATGGCCGTGGAGGTGGGGTTGGTCGTGGGGATCACGGCCGCGATAACGCCGATGGGTTCTGCTATCCTCTTTGTGCCAAACGCCTTGTCCTCCTCTATCACGCCGCAGGTCTTGGTATCCTTATAGGCGTTATAGATATACTCGGAGGCGTAGTTGTTCTTGATGACCTTGTCTTCCACTATACCCATGCCAGTCTCCGCCACGGCGAGTTTTGCAAGCGTTACCCTCGCCTTGGTAGCCGCCGACGCCGCGGCAAAGAATATCCTGTCCACCTGCTCCTGCGTGTAGGCGGCGTATTGCCGCTGAGCGGCTCTGACGCGGGCAAACGTGCCCTTGAGCGACTCCACCGAGTCCACAATTGCTCTGACCTCGTTTTCCATGCTGAATATCCTCCAAAAAAATTATACTTCACCTGTACGCATATTCAAAAATGCCAGCGACAGCGCCACGTTTTCATACTGGATAACAGCGTCCGGCGGCGTGTTCAAATGGCATTGAGCAAAGCACATTATGGCGCGCACGCCGCTTTCATAAAGCAGCTCGCACGCCTCCTGCGCCGCCTCGCTCGGCACTGCGATTATACCGAGCCTTATATCGTTGTTTTTGCAAAACTCGGGCAGCGCCTGTGTGGGCAATATGAACTTGTCCGTGCCGGTGCGCTCCTGTACCGCCGCCTTCTTATCGAACGCGGCCAGCACCGTGAGCCCGTAATCCGCAAAGCCCTTGTAATCAAGCAGCGCGCGGCCGAGCTTCCCCGCTCCCACTATTACCGCCTTGCCGCCGTTGTTTATAATAAGCCCTTCAAGGCTTTTTATAAGCTCGCTTTTTGTATAGCCCACCTTGGGTCTGCCAAAGCTGCACACGCTGCCAAGATCCTTGCGCACCTTGATCTCCCCAAAGCCCAATCCTTTAGCCACGGAGGTCGCGGAAATATCGCGCACCTCGGGCGGAAGGCTTTTCAAAAACCGCAGATACGCGGGCAATCTTCCCAATGTCGCCCGTGAGATAGTCCCTTGCTGCATACCGACACCTCCTTTGGCTCTGCTTCCCATGTTTGATAATATTTTAACACATATCCCCTAATGGCAGAATTATCTCTTTATAATATCGGTAATATACTTATCAATATAGCCCGAATAAAAACGACCCGCCGCGCGCACTCCGCACGACGGGTCAGCTTGGCAGATGTTATCAGAAATCCACCTCGGTATCGTAATAGCAGCACTTTAACAGCTTTTCCATCTCGTCCTGACTGGGCTGGCGTGGGTTTGAGCCGGTGCAGGCGTCCCCAATGGCGTTTTTGGCTATCTCGGGCAACCGCTCAAGGAATATGTTTTCCGGAACGAAGCCCTGCTCCACGGGGTAGCTGTCCGCGCCG
>CAZUUR010000254.1:2142-2958 GCA_964622815.1 uncultured Oscillospiraceae bacterium
CTTTATGCAGTGCGGAATGTTGAGCTTGTCGTTCATCTCACGGAGGTATTTGATGAGCGCGGCCACCTTATCGGTATCGGAAGCTTTCCTGTCGCATATCTCCATGGAGTCGGCGATGGCCGCGTAACGCTTCCTCGCGGTCTCATTCTTGGCGTTAAAGGCGATCACCTTGGGCAGATACATGGCGTTAGCCGCACCGTGGATAATGTGCGCGCCATAATCGGCAAAGGCAGCGCCGGTCTTATGCGCCATGGAGTGGACTATGCCAAGCAGCGCATTGGAGAACGCCATGCCGGCAAGGCACTGTGCATTGTGCATTCTGTCGCGAGCAGCCATATCGCCGTTGTAAGAGGCGGCAAGGTCGCGCTGTATCATCTTGATGGAATGCAATGCCAAAGGATCGGTATAATCACAGTTGGCGGTGGACACATAAGCCTCTACGGAGTGGGTCATGGCATCCATACCGGTGTGTGCAACCAGCTTTTTGGGCATGGTCTCCGCGAGATCGGGATCGACTATCGCTACATCGGGCGTTATCTCAAAGTCCGCTATGGGGTACTTGATGCCCTTTGCATAATCCGTAATGATGGAGAACGCCGTTACCTCAGTGGCCGTGCCTGAGGTTGATGAGATTGCGCAGAAATGCGCCTTTTTGCGAAGCCTTGGCAGGCCGAACACCTTGCACATATCCTCAAAGGTAACATCGGGATACTCGTACTTTATCCACATGGCCTTGGCCGCGTCGATAGGAGAGCCACCGCCCATTGCGATTATCCAGTCCGGCTGGAACTTGCGCATGGCGGCCGCGCCCTTCAT
>CAZUUR010000255.1:0-2616 GCA_964622815.1 uncultured Oscillospiraceae bacterium
GCCGAAAGCCTTTCGGCAACGTATAAAGGACGGCAGACCGGGACTTTCGGCAAATATAACGCCATCAGCTTCAACGGCAATAAGATAATCACCACCTCCGGCGGCGGCATGCTTCTCTCAGACGATGAGGAAGCGATAAAGAAGGCGCGGTTTTGGTCTACTCAGTCGCGCGAGCCATTTCCGTGGTACGAGCATAAGGAGATAGGCTATAACTATCGCATGAGCAATGTGGTCGCGGGAGTTGGCCGAGGCCAGCTTCTTCATTTGGACGAGCATAGAGCGCTAAAAAAGAAAATATACGAGACGTATAAAGCGGGCTTTGCTGATATAGACGCAATCAGCATGAACCCGTATCTGCCGTGCTCCGCGCCTAATCATTGGCTGAGCTGCATAACTATAGCCCCCGCAAGAAGCAATGTTAAACCATTGGATATAATGACGGCTCTCTCTGAGAAAAACATAGAATCCCGCCCGATATGGAAGCCCATGCACCTGCAACCGGTGTTCGCGAACCGCGATTTCATCAGCGTTGAGGGCGACGTTGGCGGAGAGATATTCCAAACCGGGCTGTGCCTGCCGAGCGACATTAAGATGTCGGAGGAGGAGCAGGAGATGGTCGTGGAGATTGTGAAGGGGCTGTTCGAGTGAGAAAGGGTAAGGACGGGTTCTATTGCAAATATGTTAAGCGTGCAATAGATATTCTGCTTGCGCTCATACTCGCAATTCCTGCTGTAATGGTTATCGGCATCTGTTATATTTGCGTAAAACTTGAAACAAATGGCGCGGCATTCTTTGTGCAGCAGCGCCCGGGAAAAGGCGGGAGAATTTTCTCGCTATATAAGCTGCGCACGATGATAGTTGAAACCGAGCGCGGCGGCAAACCGCTTTCGGATATGGAACGCATGACGAAAATCGGCCGTGTTATCCGCGCATGCAGCTTTGATGAGCTTCCGCAGATATGGAATATCCTTAAAGGCGATATGAGCTTCATAGGGCCGCGCCCATTGCTTGTTCAGTACCTGCCACTGTACACAAAAGAACAATCCCGCCGCCATGATGTGCGCCCCGGCATATCCGGCTGGGCGCAGGTGAACGGCCGAAATGAGCTAACATGGGAGCAAAAGTTCGAGCGTGATGTGTGGTATGTGGATAATGTCAGCTTTGGGCTCGACGTTAAGATATTGTTTATGACGATAAAGAATGTGCTGCATAGAAGCGGGATAAACGCAGGAGTAAGTGAGACGATGGAAGCGTTTAGGGGGAATAGTGGCGAGGGTTCAGTAAATGTCTGAAGGTATTATAGTTATTGGAGCAGGAGGTCACAGTAAAGTAGTGGCTGATGCCGCATTGTCATGCGGTATGAATCTTATAGGCATCTTAGATGATAACGTAAAGGGCGAAGTGCTTAACTATCCAGTATTAGGTGTCATACACGATGTTTACAAATATAGTCAACGCTTTTCATTTATTATTGGTGTTGGCAATAATTCTACACGTAAAAAAATTGCCGAGAAGTATATGGTTAATTGGGCTACAATAATACATCCGAAGGCTATAGTTGCACGCGGTGTAAGCATTTGCGAAGGTAGCGTTATAATGGCAGGTGCAGTTATCAATCCATCGACGGTAATAGGTAAGCATTGTATTATTAATACAAGCGCTATAGTCGAGCATGATAATGTGATTGGAGATTACGTACACGTTTCACCCAATGCAACTTTGTGTGGGACTGTGAGCATTGGCAATATGACACATGTTGGGGCAGGGGCGACAGTAAAAAATAACACATCCGTCTGTGCTGGGTGTATTATTGGCGCGGGGGCTGTGGTGGTAAAAGATATTACTAAAGAAGGTATATATACTGGGATACCAGCTACAGAAAATAAAGGTGCAAAAAATTTACATGGTGGGGGGGGTAACCTCCGAAACTAACATTGTTGCAGCAACTATGTATAGAGGTTATGCTGCATGAAAGAACTGCTGATTATAGGTGCTAGTGGGTTTGGTAGAGAAGTTGCTTGGCTAGTTGAGCGGATTAATGCATCTACTCCGACATGGAATTTATTAGGGTTTATTGATGATGACGTTGATAAACTAGGTCAAACTATAGGTGGATACTTGGTGCTTGGTGCGGTTAATGATATAAAGAAATATCATGATACATATTGCGTTTGTGCAGTTGGTTCAGCGAAAGCTAGAAAGTCAATAATAGAAAGGATCACGTTTGGCAATCTTAGATTCGCTACATTAATAGATCCGACAGTGGAGATGTCTGGTCGAGTCAATATAGGCGAAGGTTCAATTATTTGTGCTCACTCAATTATTACGGTTGATGTCGTTGTTGGCAAACACGTTATAGTTAATCTTGATTGTACTATTGGCCATGATGCTCAAATCGGTGACTATACTACACTTTATCCAAGTGTTAATGTATCTGGCTCAGTAATAATACAAGAGTGTGTTGAGTTAGGTACAGGAACTCAGATAATACAGGGGAAGACCATTGGAAAAAACGCAATTGTGGGTGCGGGTGCGGTGGTTGTTAGGGATATATATGAAGCAGGGACTTATTTAGGGGTACCTGCAAAGAGAAACAAATAATAGTGGGGTACTACA
>CAZUUR010000255.1:2626-2954 GCA_964622815.1 uncultured Oscillospiraceae bacterium
TTCCGTGGTAATACGAGATATAGAAGAACCAGGAACGTATGTGGGCATGCCGGTAAAGAAGGTATAGTATGATCAAGCTCTCTTTGGGATAACAGGGGTAACAGTGGCGAATAATTTGGATAAGGTTGGTTTTATGAATGTTTTGTTTATGACCCTCTTGGATGTTAGCGATATCTTAGAGCATACGATATATACCGATTTGCTTCGGGAGTTTACTAAACAAGGTCACATGGTGTATGTGGTCTCCCCTTCCGAAAAAAGGCAACAACAGCCGACAAGGGTTATCACATCGGATAGCTGCATCATATTAAAGCCCAAAGTTGGCAAC
>CAZUUR010000256.1:0-2952 GCA_964622815.1 uncultured Oscillospiraceae bacterium
GCGCAGCGCAACGCTTGGCACGGGCGTTACCGGCAACACAAAATTTGTATGCGACGTGGTGAAAAACGAAACGGTCAAAATGCTGCAAATCTCCCCAACGTGGTGCAAGGTGCAAAGGGCGACGGGGGAGATGGGCTATATATTAAGAAGGTATCTCGATGTTCACCTTGATAAATCCGCGCTCACGCCCGCGTCCGATGTGAAGAAGGCAGAGGAGGAGCAGCCGCTGTTTCTCGCCGTTCCCAAAGCCGCCCAAAAGCTTGCCGGCACGCACGATACCTTTGCGTCGGCCGCCGTGCTGTATGGCGAGGCGAAGCCGGTGCAGCCCGCGCGTGACGCTGTTTCGCGCCGCCTCACGGATAAAAGCGTGCTAGAGGTGCTAAAGGACGAGGGCAAATTTTATCTCATTCGCTACGGCCACCTAAAGGGATATGTGCTAAAAACGCAGGTCGAAGCTTACGCTGATTTCACCCGTTGACCCGTTCAAATTATTGTCACCTTCAAAACACCTTCACACCATTGACAAATATTGACTAAAACTATATATTTAGAATAGAAAACTACAATTAGCTTAGCTAACCTGATAAGGCTCAAGAAGCCCGCCTTAGGTCAGGCAAGCATGCATTTATCACCTTTTGGTAAAAAATCCAAATTTGGAAGGAATGTTGATTGATGGCACAGAATATCGGCTCACAGCATCTGGATACCGAGCTTGAAGGTGTGTTCGCTCAGGAGATGGAGGGCAAGTACCTCACCTTTTTCACCGATGGTCAGCTATACGGCATCCCCATAACGAACGTGGTTCAAATAATAGGGATACAGGAAATCACCAAAGTGCCTGAGTTTCCTTATTATGCAAAGGGAATAATCAACCTTCGCGGCTCAATAATCCCCATCATAGACATGCGTCTGCGCTTTGGCAAGGACGAGATAGCTTATTCGCAGCGCACCTGCATAATCGTGGCGCGCATAGGCGAAAAGCAGGTGGGCTTTGTGGTGGACGGCGTTGACGAGGTTACCGAAATACCTGACGACGCTGTTAGCGAATCGCCCAACATTTTTTCCGATAACGTCACAAACTATATCTGCGGCGTGGGCAAGCATCTTGATAAGGTCGTGCTGCTCCTTGACATGAGCAATGTCATAAGCGACAGCGCGTTTAGCGACGTTGCCTTTAATGAATACGAAGCCTAAGCCCGCGCGGCTGCATCAAATTTAGGAGGACGTAAAAGTGGAAGCAACAAAAGCGGCTGTGCCGGCAACAACAGGCGTTAAGGATATTAGCACCAACACCACCGAAAGCAGATTTTTGGTGTTTGAGATAGCTTCGCAGCAATACGCGCTGGAGATAGATTATGTCACTGAAATAATCGAGATAATGCGCATAACGCTGGTGCCGTATCTGCCGGACTGCATAAAGGGCATAATTAACCTTCGCGGCAACGTGACGCCTGTAATGGACGTGCGCAAGCGCTTTGGCATGCCCGAGAAGGAGTATGACGACAGAACGTGCATAGTCGTCATAGACAGAAACAATATGAAGCTTGGCCTCATAGTAGACGAGGTGGTGGAGGTATCCACCATGAACGGCGACGATGCCATAGAGGCCCGCGAATATGTCGGCGCGCAAAGCGCAGTAGGCTTTGTAAAGGGCGTGGTTCAGTTCGACAATGTAATGCGGCTGCTGCTCGACTGCGATAAATTGATGGAATTATCAAGCCTTACAAATTCCTAATTCGCCCGACACTCCCGCGTCCCCCCCCCCGCACGAACCCCTAACCTTAAATAAATGAGGTATTAAATATGAGCGCACAGGATTCAATGGTTGAAGTATACGTCTATGAAAATTCACAGCTCCTTGAGCAGCTTGAAGAAATGCTCATCGCCTCGGAAAAGGGCGATAAGCTCACCAAGGCGCACATAGACGAAATATTCCGCGTCATGCACACAATAAAAGGCAGCTCCGCCATGATGGGCTACGACGGGCTAACCAAGCTCTCCCACGGCATGGAGGATATGTTCAGCGCGTTAAGGCAGAACCCCGAAACCCCCAAAGAGGTGTGGGAGATGACCTTCGACCTTGTGCTTGAGTGCATAGACTTCTTCAAGGGCGAGATAGCAAAAATTCAGGAAGGCCTTTTGCCGGACGGCGGTATGGACTCGCTCCACCAGCGCAGCGTAGACCTCATGGCAATAGTCAGCGGCGCAGCGCCCGCACCCGCGGCTTCCGCGGCGGCTCCCGCGCCCGTTATGCCCGCAGCGCCACTAGATAGCAGCACCGTAACAGCAGCTGTTGCTAAGGAGCGCAAGGAGGCGGCAGCAGGCACGACAGCAGCGCCCGCGCTTCGCGTATTCCGTGCGCGCATTCATTTCGATAGTGGCTGCTCAATGGAATCCGTCCGCGCGTTCGCCGTTGTGCGCTCGCTCGACGGTATGTTTGCAAGGCTCGTATCCGACCCCGCCGACCTCTCGCTCAACAGCGACGAGTATATAATCTCAAACGGGTTGGGGCTATACATCGAAACCACCGAAACCCGCGAGGATATTCGCCAAAAGCTTGAGGAAACCATGTTCCTCAACAGTCTCGATTTTGATGAGATTTCAGACCCCGAAGCAATAAGCGCCGTGTTCTCGCAGCAGCGCACCGCAGCTCCGGCAGCTCCGGCCGTATCGGCTCAAGCCAACGCCCCTGCAGAGCAAGCTATAGTATCTGCGCCGCAGCCCGCCGCTCAGTCAATAGACAAATCCGAGCAAAAGGACGATGGCGCAGGCGCAGCCAAGAACCTCACGCAGAATTATCTTAGCGTCAACGTACACAAGGTGGATAAGCTCATGGATCTTGTGGGCGAAATAGTCACCACCGAGAGCATGGTAACTCAGCTTCCCGATGAAAACACCGATTTCGACGTTGAGACATTTGACAAGCAAGCAAGACGGCTTCGCCAGCTAACG
>CAZUUR010000257.1:0-2895 GCA_964622815.1 uncultured Oscillospiraceae bacterium
TTGTTGTAGCGCCGGAGGACGAGCAGGAGTTTATGCGCCTCGCGCGCGAGGAGAATATAGAGTGCAGCCGCGTTGCTGTGGTAACGGAGGAAAAGCGGCTCAAGCTCACCCGCGCGGGCGTGCCAGTGTGCGATCTTTCGCGAGCCTTCCTCGATACAAACGGTGCGAAAAAACGCGCCGATGTGCTTGTGAAAAATTATCTCGGCGTAAGCCGCTGCGAAAAAACGCCTGCGTCGCTCGCCGCCGCGCTTGAAGCGGCCGCCAAAAACAGGAGCGGCAAGACTTGCCGGGGGCTTATAGAGCTTTTCGACCAAACCATAGGCGCACGCACGCTGCTTTTGCCGCTCGGCGGCAAGCGTTTTGCAACTCAGACGCAGGTGATGGCCGCGCTCATACCCGTTGACGGCGGCACTGACGCGTGCAGCGTGATGAGCTACGGCTTTGATCCGGATTTAATGGCAGATCCCTTCGGCGGCGCTTTCGCGTCCGTTGTGATGAGCGTGGCGAAGCTTGCCGCGTCCGGTGCGCCGCTCGATGAGTGCTATTTATCATTTCAGGAGTATTTTGAGAGCATGCACTCTGAGCGTGAGCGCTTTGGGAAGCCTTTTTCGGCGCTCCTGGGTGCGCTCAAGGCGCAAAAGGAGCTGGGGCTTTCGGCTATCGGCGGCAAGGACTCAATGAGCGGCACATACCTTGATTTAAGCGTGCCGCCAACGCTCGTATCCTTTGCTGTGGCCATAACCAATGCGAAAATGCTTATCTCGCCCGAATTTAAGGCGGCGGGGCATGATATAGCGCTGTTTACGCCGCCGGATACAGATTTAAGGCGGTATCTTGACAATATCGCTTCGCTCGCCGGCGAAAGAACGCTGCTTAGCGCTTATGCCGTGGAGCGCGGCGGCGCGCTTGCAGCCATATTTGAAATGTCGCGCGGCAATGGCGTGGGCGCGGAGCTTACGGGCGGGCTAGACAGGCTTTCCCGGTTCATACCCGGGGCTGTGGTAGCGGAGCTTTGCGCGGGGGCGGCTGCGCCGGAAAACTCAATTATAATAGGAAAGACGAGCGAGAATTTTATAATCGCGCTCGACAGCGAAGCGGTGAACGTATTGGCGCTTGAGCGCCTTGCGGACGCGGCGCTTGAAAAGGTGTACCCTGCGCGGTATCAGCAGCCGCTTGCGGGCGACGCAGTGAAGCTTTGTCATGCTGTGCCGCGCGTAAAAAAGAGCGGACAGAATTTGGCAGCGCCAAGGGTGATAATACCCGTGTTTGCGGGCACGAACTGCGAGGAGGACGCGCGGCGCGCGTTTATTTCGGCGGGCGCGAGGTCTGAACTTTTTGTTGTGAACACGCTAAGTCCGCTCGCCGCAAGCGAAAGCGCCAAGGCGCTTGCCAAAAAGATAGGCCAAAGCCAGATAGTTTTTCTGCCCGGCGGCTTCTCTTATGCGGACGAGCCGGACGGCAGCGGAAAATCCATTGCTGCATTTTTCCGCAATCCGTATATAATGGAAAGTGTGAGCGAGCTGATCAAAATGCGCGATGGACTTATGGGCGGCGTGTGCAATGGGTTTCAGGCGCTCATAAAGCTCGGTCTTGTGCCATTTGGCGAAATACGGCCAATGGACGATGGCTGCCCGACGCTGTTTAAAAACGCGATAGGCCGTCATGTTGCACGCATGACGTATACAAGGGTGGCATCGAACGCGTCGCCGTGGCTTATGCGCTATGATGTGGGCGATGTGGAGCTGATACCAATATCGCACGGCGAGGGCAGGTTCGTGTGCAATGAGGAGCTGTTTAATAAGCTCGCTGCGACGGGGCAGATAGCCACGCAGTACTGCGACGAGCTTGGACGGGTCGGCATGGAGATAGATAAAAACCCCAACGGCTCGTTTATGGCCGTTGAAGGGCTGCTTTCGCAGGACGGACGCGTTTTCGGGCGTATGGCACACGCTGAGCGAATGGATAAAAAGCTATATATAAATGCGTCACAAAGCGGCGAAAGCCGCATGTTCGCGGGCGCTGTAGACTATTACCGGAGGTAGAGCATGGAAATAATGGATAAAAGAGCGCAGCTAATAGACGGCAAGGCTATTGCCAAGGCGGAGCTTGAAAGGCTTAGACCGCGAGTTGACGCGCTTATAGCGCGCGGCGTAACGCCGTCGCTGGTGGTGATACTAGTGGGAGATGATCCTGCAAGCGCGAAATATGTTTCCAACAAGGAGCGCAAGGCGAAAAGCCTCGGCTTCGCGGGCGGCGCATACAGGCTGCCGGGCGAGACGGGCGAGGCGGAGCTTATCGAGATAGTTGAAAAGCTCAACCGGGACGACAATGTTCACGGCATACTCGTGCAGCTTCCGCTGCCCGCGCATATAGATTCAAATCGCGTGCTGGCGCATATCTCGCCTGAAAAAGATGTGGACGGGCTTTGCCCCGAAAACTCCGGTGCGCTCTTGCAGAATCTTGACGGGATTGTGCCGTGTACGCCGCGCGGGATAATCACGCTCATAAAGAGCACCGGCGTTTCAATAGAGGGCAAGCGCGCGGTGGTGGTGGGCAGGAGTCGCATAGTCGGCCGCCCGACGAGCATGCTTTTGATGAATGAGAACGCCACTATAACCGTGTGCCATTCGCACACCGAGAATTTGGGCGAAGTTACGCGCGAGGCGGATATACTCGTCGTAGCCGTAGGCCACGCGGGGCTTATAACCGCCGAAATGATAAAGCCCGGCGCGGTGGTTATAGACGTTGGCATAAACTCAGTTGACGGCAAGCTCACAGGCGACGTAAGCTTCTTGGAGGCCTCAGGCGTGGCCTCACACATAACTCCCGTCCCCGGCGGCGTCGGCCCGATGACGATAGCCATGTTAATGTATAACACCGTTGATGCGGCGGAGA
>CAZUUR010000258.1:0-484 GCA_964622815.1 uncultured Oscillospiraceae bacterium
TTCAATCTATTTATATACGCCTGTTGCACTTTCGTTGCGCATTGTCTGGTTATATTATAAAAAATAAGGTTTTCATTAGGAGGATCAGGATGTCAGAATTTACGGATTTCATTCGAGAGGTATCGGAGGGTAGCTTAAATGGTGTGTCCGACGGAATCATCCTTGCCATGAGCGTCGTGATGGGCCTATTGGTAATTGTGTCCATCATCGCGTTATTTGTTTCCATTTTTCTTGCCGTGGCCTACGTCAAGTACAACCGAAAAAAGAACAGTTCCGGAATGACCGGCGAACAGATTGCAAGAAATATATTGGATCAGCACGGATTGGAGCACATCAAGGTATCCAAGACGGGGTCTATTCTGTTCGGCAACAGCTACAGCCACTATTTTAAAAAAGTTCGGTTGAGACGGCTCACATGGCAAAAGGACAGCGTAACATCGCTTACGATGGCCGCGCAGAAATCCTCCCTTGCCATTCTGGATCA
>CAZUUR010000258.1:494-2895 GCA_964622815.1 uncultured Oscillospiraceae bacterium
GGGCGATCCCGACATGAAAAAGCGCGTCCGACTCACACCGTTGATCTATCTTGGACCAGTGGCTTTCGTCCCGCTGGTCATTATTGGCGCGCTACTCGACATGTTCGTTATGAAAAGCGCAAACGGCACATGCATAATCGTATTGTCTGCAATTGGACTTGTGTTCTATTTGCTGTCCTTTGTGATGTCGCTTCTCGTGCTGAAAACCGAGAAAAAGGCACAGGCACGAGCCATTGCAATCATGCAAGCAGACAGGCTGGCCACAGATGCAGAAATACAAATGAGCAAAAAGCTCTTCAAGCTTTATAACATCGAATACGTAAACAATATGGTCGTTGCCTTGTTGGAGTTAATCTATCGTGTGTTGCAGATTGTCGCCTATGCGCAGGGCAGCAGTTCGAACGCAAACAGTTGACTGGGCGTGATCCGTTTGAAAGTGTCCACCGCTATACCGGTGTTGCGCGGATAGGGCACTTGCTCCAAAAAACGGCACATAGACGGTTTGGAGCATGCATTTGTTCGTAAGCAACGATCAATTTCGAGGATGCATTCGCGTCCATATTCGAGCAAGAAGAACTGGAAAACCGCGTTTGCTGCTTATATTGGGTATTCACCAATGAAATAAACGACAAATCCGAACCCCTTACCAATCGGTATCAGGTTCGGATTTGATTGTGTTTGGTGGCATTGAGGGGAGCTAAGTCGAAAGCGGAATCAGCTAGCGTTTCTACGTTCTTCACGGTTTCGAGTGGCACATTTGCCGACTCCCCGTTTCCGCTGAAGGTGATCCGGAACTCGTCATCGAATAGGTATATCGCATCGACAAACTGCCGGATGAGCTTCTTTCTGAACGACGGGTTTTCAACGTTCCCGTTGCGGAATGTTTCAAAGTAGAAACGGTACATGTCCTCCGTGAACGGGTGAAGGTTGTGCGTCTGCTCCTCGATCTCCCGCTCCAACTGACCGCGCTCCGCTTCGAGCGCCAAGAGCTTCTCCTGCGTGGTGTCGGAAAAGACGCCCTTGCAGATTGCATTGACAATGTGCTCCAGTTCGGCGTTGATATCCTTCACGCGCTGCTGGTTTGCGACAAGCTGCTGATTCTCAAATGTGTTCTTCTGATACTCCATGCAGCAGTCTACCATCCAGTCAATCGTCTTGGAGTCGAAAAGGTAATCCATGACGGCATGCACCACGGCCTGCTCCAGTTCCTTGCGCGGCACGTATCGCTTGTCGCAATTCGGGTCATTCCGCTTCCGGCAGGCATAATAGTGGTACTTCGCGCCGTTTGTTCCGGTGCCGGACATGCCGGTCATGAGAGAGCCGCACTTCCCGCAAATAAGCTTTCCGGTTAGAATATACTCGCCGTCGCGCTCATGACGGCCTCTTGTGGATTTAGTGTTGATCTTCTCTTGCACGGCATCAAACAACTCCTTCTCAATAATCTGCGGAACGCCATTGTCAATGCGCACGTCCCGCCACACGTACACGCCCAAATACCGCTCATTGGACAACATCTTCCGAAAGCTATTCTTGTTCCACAATCCGTCATATTTGGTCTTTATGCCGCGAGAGTTGAGCTCGTTGGCTATTTCCACATAAAGCATCCCCTCGCTGACCTTCGTGAAAATCTCGCGCACGATCTCCGCTTCCTCCGGGTCGATTTCGTACTTCCCGTCCGCGCCTTTCCGATACCCAAGCGGCAATGCGCCGCTGTTGACCTTGCAATTCATGGCGTTGTCTCGCATCCCGCGCAAGATATCCTCCGCCATGTTCTCGGAATAGAACTGGTTTACGTTCATCATCATGCGCATGGCGAAGCGGCCTGCCGCGTTATCCCCGAACTCCTCTGCTGCGTAAAGGGTGGATATGCCGAATGAGTCCATCTTCGCCTCGAACTGCAAGGCGTTGAGCATGTTCCGCGCAATGCGGTTGGACTTGTAAGCAATGACGGTATTGAACTCCCGCCGCTCCGCGTCGCGTATCAACCGCTGGAAGGCTGCGCGCGTTTCCCGCTTCCCGGTAATGGCCTTGTCGGCGTAGGTTCCCGTGATCTGGTATTCGTTCGCAATGGCATACTTCGTACAGGCCTCGACCTGCTGCTCGATGCTCTCTTCCTTCTGGTTGTGGCAGCTGTACCGGGCGTATATAACGGCGGTCTTTTGTGCTGAAACAGGCTTTTTCATATCACTTCTTGGTAGCGGAATGTATGAGGAGTTCCATGGCATCGCGCATCATCCTGTATTCCGCTTCCTCCATGATGACAAACGTGCCGCTTGGGTGCTGCACGGAAATGATCTCGCCGTTGGCGAGAACGTCCGTTGCGTGTGCGTCCAGATGGTTGGCATAGTCCAGATAAGATACTTCTTTCATACTATCTCCTTATGAACACGGATTACCGCTC
>CAZUUR010000259.1:0-2889 GCA_964622815.1 uncultured Oscillospiraceae bacterium
GCAGGCGATGGTGCAGGCCGTGTCCGCCGCGACCGCGCTTGAGACGATAGGCATGCCCGAAGCGCGGCTTTCAATTTCCCAGGCAATAATTTTTATATGCGAAAGCCCGAAATCAAATTCAATAGTCACAGCTATCACGGGCGCTATGAACGACGCTAAGACAATACCGGACGAGCCTGTGCCCATACACCTTAGGGACACGAGCTTTAAGGGCGCGAGTGAGCTTGGTCACGGCGCGGGCTATAAATATCCGCACGACTATCCGGGGCATGTGGTGAAGCAGGAATATATGCCGCCGAGCGTGAAGGGCAGGAAATACTATATCCCATCTGAAATGGGCACGGAGGGCAAGATTAAATTAAACCATGAGAAGCATGAAAGGTAAATCTCGCGTTCTTAGCCTAATGAGGTGAAGCTTCAAAACTCGCTCAACCTTCACAAAAAGGAAGCTTTCGTAAGCGAAAGCTCAGGCTGTCAAAAATCCCCCAGGATTGTCAAGGGTCACAGCCTTTGACTTATAAGCCGGCTCCGGCGGCTTTGCCGGCGGAACGGAAGAAAACCGTCAGGTTTTCACACATTACAGGTTTTGCCGCCCGGCGAAGCGGAGCGGAGTAGGCAAAACCTGCAATCTCGAAAAAGTCCGAACAGGACTTTTTCGACAAACTGAGCTTTCGTAAGCGAAAGCTATGGTCATAAATAATAAGGAGGATCACGGAATTGTTTGACAAGACTATGGCCGCCGAGGTGCTCGATGCGGCGCTGAGGACCGGCGGCGATTACTCGGAGCTTTACATGGAGGATACCGAGGAAAATCGCATTGAAATGGTGGACGGTAAGGTGGAAAACTCGGTGTATTCGCGCGTATCCGGCGCCGGCGTGAGGGTGTTAAAGGGCGCTTATTGCGCTTACGCCTATACCTCGGACGTTTCGCCCCGCGCGCTGATGGAAACGGCTAAGGCCGCTGCCGCCGCGCTTGACGGAGTGAAGAAATACGATGTGCGGGATATAATTATTTCGCGCAACGCGCCACGGGGCGCAAAGCAGCCCTTTTGCGAGGTGAAAAATGATAAGCGCGTGAGCGCCCTAAGAGAAGCGACGCTTGCAGCGCGGGGCGTATCCGATGAAATAGTGCAGGTATCGGCGAATTATCTCGACGTTACCCAGCACGTCGCCATAATCACAAGCCACGGGCTTTATGCTCAGGACGTGCGCCCGCGCGGCCGCATTCGCATTGGCGCGGTGGCCATGAAGGACGGCGAAATGCAGACCGGAGGCGTTGCGCCCGGCTACGGCATGGGCTTTGAGTTTTTGGATAAGATAGATCTAAAGGCCATAGGCCGTGAGGCGGCTAATACCGCCGTTACCATGCTGCACGCAGTACCGTGTCCGGCGGGAGCGGTGCCTGTGGTGATAGACGGCGGGTTTGGCGGCGTTATACTGCATGAGGCCTGCGTACACAGCCTTGAGGCAACGAGCGTTGCGCCCGGCAACAGCGAATTTGCGGGCAAGCTTGGCACAATGATAGCAAGCCCCATAGTAAACGCCATGGACGATGGAACTATGCAGGGCGAGTGGGGCAGCATAACCGTTGACGACGAGGGCAATCCCTCCCAGCGCAATCAGCTCATTGAAAACGGCAAGCTAATAAGCTATCTAGTTGATTATCGCAATTCACGCACCATGGGACACCCGATAACAGGCTCGTCACGCCGTCAGGGCTATATGTTCGCGCCCACCTCGCGCATGACCAACACATTCTTTATGCCCGGCACTCATGAGGACGAGGAAATGATACGCACGATGGGCGAGGGGCTGTATGCAAAGAAAATGGGCGGCGGCAGCGTCAACCCGCTTACGGGCGATTTTAACTTTGCGGTGCTCGAGGGCTATTGGGTAAAGGACGGCAAGATATTCTGCCCCGTTCGCGGAGCTACGCTTATAGGGCGCGGCGCGGAAGTATTAAGGCGGATAGACCGCATAGGCAAGGATATGACAATGGCGCCCGGCATGTGCGGCTCGGCTTCAGGCTCAGTGCCAACAAATGTGGGTCAGCCGAGGATAAGGGTGAGCGAGATAACCGTGGGCGGCAAGGGAGGTAAGCTATAATGGAATTTTTCGATTTTGCTTTAAAGGCTTTTGACTATGCCAAAAAAGAAGGCTGCGCGGGCGCGGAGGCATATTCGCTGGAGGATAAAAATTTTTCCGTGGGGCTTAAAAACGGCACTGTGGATAGCTATCAGATGAGCATCTCACGCGGCATGAACCTGCGCGTGGAGGTAGATGGCAAAAACGGCTATGCGTACACCGAAAAATATGAGGACGCGGATAAGCTTGTAGCTCGCGCCATTGATAACGCGCGCACGATAGAGGCTGCGGACGAATGCCCCATGCAGGGCAAGTGCGAATATCAAAGCGTCGAGGCGGAGCCTATTCGGCTCATGAGCATGACAGAAAATGAAAAGCTCGCGCTTGCCCGCGAATATAATGATAAGGCGCTTGAAAAGAGCGAGCTTATCGAGCGTGTGGCCGATTGCGGCATCGCCACGCTCACGCGCCGCATAAGCATAATGAATACGCTCGGCCTTCGCGCGGAGCAGACGCTTGATTACGCCATGGGCTACGCCGGGCCTGTCGCCAGGCGCGGCGACGATGTGCAGGTGGATTACGCGATAAAGTATTTTAACAATGCAGCCGACGCGCAAGCGCTTGCAAGCGAAGCTGTTGAGGGCGCTGTTGCGAGGCTCGGCGCGAAAAGCGTTGAATCCGGCAAATACAGGATATTGTTGAAGAACGGCGCTATGGCGAGTCTGCTTTGCGCGTTTTCGCCCATGTTTTCATCTGAGCAGGCGCAGCGCGATCTTTCGCTTTTGAAAAATAAGGAGGGCGAAG
>CAZUUR010000260.1:0-2881 GCA_964622815.1 uncultured Oscillospiraceae bacterium
TCGCTTCTAAACGAAAAGATTTTGCAGCTTCCCTTTCCAAATAGCGCGTCCATGCCCGCAACGTATGCATCGGTCATGTGGAGAGGAACAAAGGCCTGCATAGTTCCCGCGAAGCCGCCGCCGTGCACGCGCGACGCGCCTGAGCCCATGAGCAGCCGCTCGCTCATGCAAAGCCCTGTCATAACGGGCTGCACGCGGCTTTCACCGCAGACGGATACATTTTGCAAAAACATCGCGCTCGAGCGGCCGGATTCTCGCACCAGCGAGAGAAACGCCTCAACGTCGCCGCGCCGTACAGCGTCCGCCTCAAGCGCTGCGCGCTCGTCCTCGCAAAAGAAATGCGCCGCGCGCAAAAATGCCCTGTCGCCAAAGCGCTCGCGCAAAATGGCTGCATCGCTGAATATCTGCGCGGGCAAAACGTCCCTGAGCCGAGTTTTGCCGTAAAATGAGGCCACAGCCTTCATCTCGGCCGGAATTGCGGCATACTCGTATGTCAGCTCTGAATGGCTGCCGTGTGTATCGGTGATGGCGAGCGCGTAGCCCGCTTCGGTAAGGTTGAAAAAAAGCCTGTCTATCTTAGGCGTGGCATCGCGAAAATCTATTGCCACCACTCCGCCCACGGAGCACGCGGTTTGATCCATAAGCCCGCATGGCTTTTTGAAAAAAACATTTTCTGCATATTGCGCTATCTTTGCCGCGTCCACCGCTTCAAGCGCCTTGCCGGAAAACAGGTGCGAGTAAATGTTTGCCATGAGCACCTCAAACGCCGCGCTCGATGAAAGCCCCGACCCGCGCGGCACTCTTGATGTGGTGTAGGCGTTGAACCCGCCTATTTTCAGCCCTTTCGCCGCAACGCCCGCCGCAGTGCCGCGCACGAGCGATATTGACGCTTCGTTCTCGCAGTCCTTAGGCGTAAGCTCACCGGCTGCTATGCAAAGCGAAAAAGGCTCCATGCCCTCGCTCTTTATGCGCACGGTATCGTCTCCCGTGGGCGCGGCGACGGCTACTATATCCGCATCTATGGCGGCCGCGAGCACGCGTCCGCCGTTATGATCGGTATGATTGCCGCCTATTTCGGTGCGGCCGGGCGCGCTAAGTATCATAGCGCCGGGCATATCGCCATATAAAGCGCAAAAGCTCTCAAGCGCGAGCGCATAGCGCGCCTTAACCTCGCCAAGAGCATGATTTGGATATAGCGTTTTAAGCCGCGCGTCAAGCGTGCCTGAGTTAAGCTTTGATAATAATTCCATAAAAACCTCACAAAAAATCGGGTCACGGCAAAGGCCGCAACCCGATTATAACATTTATTTGCCTGTTAACCAAGCTTGGATATTGAAAGCCCGCCGGATACCGTGTTGCACTGGAATACCGCGCCGCCGTTGAGATAAACCATTTGGTCGTTGTTTATCATAGTGACGGGGAAGGTGCAGGTCGCGTTTCCGGAAACGCTGTCGAGCGTGGCGGTGAAGCCGGTGCCTTCGGGAATGAATAGCTGTATGCTGCCCGAAACGGTGCTCACGTTAAACTCATTGGGGCAAACCGCGCTCTTTAGCACCACCGCTCCTGAAATGCTGTCCGCTTTAAACGTGTTTACGCTGCCCTCAAAAGTCACAGCGCCGGACGTCTGATCTATATCCACGGACATAAATGTGGAAGCGTTGGCGGTTATCGCGCCGGATACGGAATCTATGTCGGCCTCACTGCCGCTGGCGCCGTTTAGCCTTATGCTGCCTGAGGTGGATTCTATATCGAGCTTATTTGCATAAAGGGCGCACACCTCCACTTCGCCTGAAACGGAGTCTATATCCAGCTCGTCAAGATTGGTAAGCGTTTTGGGGATATATACCGTCAGCGATGTTGCGGGCAGATTTATGCCCCACTGGCCGTTCATAGTGCCCTCGTATATTTTCAGCTCGTTGCCGTCAACCATAAAGCGCATCTTCTTATTTTCGGGTATGGAGGTAGTGCACTTTTGCTCAAGCTTTATCTCGCTGCCCTCATGATATATAAGCTCCACTTTGCCGTCTATCCAGTCGATCTGCATTTTGCTTATTCCGTTTGCCGATACAAGCTCCGTGCCGGTCTCGCTCACACTTGAGTTCATCGCCGTGGGATTGCCGTCCAATACATTAAGCCCGGAAAGCCCGTTTGAAAGCAGTCTCACGCCGCCTATCACTATCCCGCCCGTTAGAGATACTACGAGCACGCCAATGAGTAAAAGGGCGATAATGGCCCAGCAAATTATTGTAACAACCGTTGCAGTTTTCATTTTATTCCTCCGTTGCTTATCATAATAGCTTTAACAATATTCACTATCGCAACTGCGATAAGGAATATCACCCATGTGATGTACCATGCGCCCGTCGCGAAGCTCACAAGTATGTACACTAGCACCGTCAGCGCCCATATTGCGCTTGTTATCGCGCCGAACACAGTGCCGTTCTTTTGGGGATTCTGCCCCGTGGGGTTTGAAAAATTGTTTTGCGGATTGTTCTGTTCCATGATTTTAAGCTTTCGTTTTTGAAAGCAGCCTTTCATTTAAATTTGGGCTGGGTTTTGCGCCAGCAAAATTTTTATTGTAAGATGGCGAAAACCATCAAACCTTACACATTTATTTTGTCATTAAGGCTTTAACAATATTTGTTACCGCCACCGCTACGAGGAAAAGCACCCAGGTAATGTGCCACGCGCCCGTGAGGAAGCTTAGAACTATGTATATAACCACCGTAAGCGACCAAATAGCGCCGGAAATAGCCTTGAATGAGGAGGAGTTGTTATCCTTGGTGGAGTTGAACTCCTTGAACTGCTCAACAACCGTGTCGTCCTGACGGGTGTATTGCTTATTGGTCATGCTGTTGAATATCAAAAGTCCGGTTGCTAT
>CAZUUR010000261.1:0-2874 GCA_964622815.1 uncultured Oscillospiraceae bacterium
TCCATTTCAACTGCTAAAACGCCCATCTTTTGCCACTCCATTGTGCTGTCGGAATAGAAAACGTCGCTTGAAAGCACGCTGCCCACGGTGACAGAAAGCTTTAGCTCCTCCGCCGCCTTAACCGCCTTTGATAAAAGCGCATAACTCGCCGTTGGCGCAAATGTGCCGGGAAGCTTATACTGCTTGTCAAAATTGCTGTCGTGGCAGGCAGACATGCCCAAAACTATGCTGCGGAGCTTTAGCTCCGGGCTTATAGCACCAGCCGAGCCTATTCTGATTATATTATCAACATCATAAAAATTGAAAAGCTCATAGGAATAAATGGCCATGCTCGGCATGCCCATGCCGCTTGCCATAACGCTCACGCGCTTGCCGTTATATTCGCCCGTATAGCCGTGTATGCCGCGCACATTGTTCACGAGCACTGCGTTTTTGAGAAATGTGTTTGCTATCATCTCCGCACGCAGCGGATCGCCCGGCATGAGTACTGTTTTTGCGAAATCGCCTTTTTTTGCGGAATTATGGGGGGTGGGTGCGCTCATTTTTATTTCCTCCTTAGTTATCATCGTGAGTGGTAATAAACTCAACGGCGTCTTCCTGCTCTCCCGAAGGCAGCTCGGCAACGGTGTTGAGGCTCTTTAAAATTTTTCTCGTTCTTGCGCCCATCAATTCATCTAAATTTTTATTGGCGCTGCTTAGCTGATTCTGCGCCTTTTTAAGCACGTCCTCAAAGCGCACAAACTCGCTTTTAACAGTGCTTAGCACCTTAAATACTTCGCTGCTGCGCTTTTGAATAGCAAGCGTTTTAAAGCCCATCTGAAGGCTATTTAGCAGCGCCGCCATAGTGCTTGGGCCAGTCATGCTTACATGATAATCCCTTTGCAGCCTTTCAATCAAGCCCATTTTCACAGCCTCCGCGTAAAGCCCCTCCGTGGGCAGGAACATAACGGCAAAATCGGTAGTAAGCGGCGGCGAGATATATTTATCGTGTATATCCTTTGCAAATTGCAGCAAACGCGATTTAAGCACTTCCCTCGCGGCGTGTATATCCGCCCCGCTTTCATAAGCGTCCTCAAGCGCCGTATAGGCATCTAGCGGAAATTTTGAGTCTATTGGCATATAAACGGGCGTCTCTCCGTCGCCCGGCAGCCTCACTGCAAACTCCACAACGTTTCTTCCGCCGGCCACAGCCACGTTTTTTTCATACTGCTCGGGCGCGAGTATTTCCTCAAGTATCGCGCCAAGCTGAATTTCGCCCAGTATGCCGCGCGTTTTGACATTTGAAAGCACCTTTTTAAGATCCCCCACGCCAAGGGCTAGTTGCTGCATTTCGCCAAGACCCTTATACACCTTTTCAAGGTTTTCATTCACGAGGCTAAAGCTCTTTGTCATGCGCTCGTCCAAGGTTTTTTGCAGCTTTTCGTCAACTATGGCGCGCATTTCATCGAGGCGCTTGCCGTTATCCTCCTGTATCGCGCTCAAGCGGCGCTCCACAGTGGAGCGCATTAGGTCGTGCTTCTGCTCGTTTTCAAGTGCGAAGGCGTTTAGCCGCTTTTCTATCTGCTCGCCCATGCCGCCAAGGCGCTTTTCCACCTGCTCGCTCATTGCGCTCACGCTCTTTTGCACATTTGCGCCAAGCTCCATGCGCTGCGCGCGCTGGCTTTCTGTTAGCTCGCGCTTGATCTCATAAAGCGCCTTCTCAAGCGCCGCCGCGTCCTTAGCGCTGTTCTCAAGCGCACGCCCTTCATCGGCTGCCCTTTTATTGAGCTTATTTAGCACCAAGAGCAAAAGCACCAACGCAAAAAGGCACAGCACCAACGCCAATATTATGAGAATCGAGTTTACATCCATTATATGCCCCCCTATAAATGCGGTTATTTTTTCATTATGCCGGCGGCGTATTTATCCGCATAGTTCATCATCACAAATCCAAGCGCCGCGCCTATTATCGCCTGAATAGTGTTAAATGGCACGTTTATAAGCGCCGCCGCGAATGAACCCGCAACAAAAAGCCCCTCAAAGAGAAAATAACCCGCCGGAACCGTCAGCGCGGACACTATGAGCAATACTGCCCTCGCCGCGCCCTTTTGCTTTTTCGCCAGCAGATACGCAAGCGCCGCTTCAAGCCCCTTTATCAAAAGCGTGGCGGGCGCGTAAACGCCATATCCCAGAATAAGGTCTGAAAGCATGCTTCCAACGACCGCGCACGCTATCCCAAGGGGTCCTAGCGCACCCACAGCCGCGAATATGCCCGCGTCTCCCAGATTGATATAGCCATTGCTTATTGGCAGCGGCAAAACTATCATCGTGAGCACGGTGACAATGGCGGTCGCAAGACCGGCGAACACAAGCGTTCTCACGCTCGCGGAGTTTTTTGTTATGTGCTCGCCGTTTCCTTTGGTCATTTTTTGCAGTACCCCGTTTCAATATCTATAATATTTATAAGCTCGCGACCCTCACGAAGCCTTTTGATATTTTCCGCCGCTATGCGCACCATGCGGTCCTGCGTCTGCTGCAAGTGGAAAAAGCCGGATATATGCGGCGTAACTATGGCGTTTTTCATCTTCCACAGCCTATGCCCGCTCGGCAGCGGCTCCGGATCTACAACGTCGAGTCCGGCCATTATACGTCCCTGCTCCAGCGCGTCGCAGAGCGCCTCGGTGTCTATAGTCTGACCGCGGCCGACATTTAATACTATCGCGCCGTCCTTTAACAAGCCTATTCTGCGCCTATCAAGAAGCTGATAGGTGGTTGGCATGTTCGGCAGCGCCATAGCCACAACGTCCGCACGGGGAAGCACCTGATCAAGATCATCAGTGAGCACCAATTCATCTATATAATCGGGCTTGCGCATATCCTTGCGGCGCACGCCTA
>CAZUUR010000262.1:0-2869 GCA_964622815.1 uncultured Oscillospiraceae bacterium
GCAGATTTTCAGTCCCTCTGCAGTCGTATTCCCGCCAAACAGACAGACGTCAATACCACCCACTTCGCGAGCCACCGTCAATTCAAAGCAGATATTCATAGTTCCGGACACCTTATCAAGCGGGAAATCATATTTCAGGCCTGGGCAGCCGGTAGGCGGATCAGGGCTATCAGCGGGACGCAGCTCCACATTGCCGTCTTCCCCGAACACCACTTCCTGATCTACATCGTTTATTGTAACAGTGATATTCGCAATCTCCGCTGCCGGAATTTCGTTGCAGATTCCAAGCACCAGATGGCTTAGATCGGCATACGTCGAAGTGTCTTCGCCAACTGCCACAACGTCATAGCAAAACCGCTGATTCTCGCCAGCAGACGGATTGAGATTGGAACTTGATAAATTGAGTGATATTTGAAATGGCAAAACCCGCTCACCCTGAACAGTCGAATAGTCGATCGCCAGATTGCACGCGGGTGTGCCTGCCTTATTGCAAGGACATGACATGATTTTATACACGCTCCTCTTTGTTAGTTTTGGCCGGTAAAGTACCGGTCATTTCATACTATGCTTTGAGGGCGCACAAGGTGTACAGCCGTTTGTTTCCCGCAATGCTCAAACCCACGGCCTCGTATCTTTTCAGTTGCCTATTTAGTAATTACAGCTTATCCTGCTCAGCTAAGGCGTTAAGCGTTTGCCCCGTGAGTCGAAAAGTCGTCCAATCTGACATTGGCTCGGCGTGGAGCGATAAGTAAAAATCAATGCTGGGCTTATTCCAATCAAGACACCACCACTCCATGCGGCCACAGCCACGTTCGGTTGCTATATGCGCTAAATGCGCCAGCAAAGCCTTGCCATACCCCCGCCCTCTCGCTTGAGGTATAACAAACAAATCCTCAAGATATAGGCCGGCACGCCCAAGAAACGTTGAAAAATTGTGAAAAAAGAGTGCAAAACCAACGGGCGTATCGTCCTCGTATGCAAGCAAAACCTCGGCTTTGTTTCTTTCAAATATCCATTCTTGCAATGTGGCTTCGTCCGTTATCACCTGATCCGCCATTTTTTCGTATTCAGCCAAGGCTTTGATAAACTCAAATATCAACGGCGTATCACTTTGCTGCGCGTTCCTTATGTAAAAACTCATTTGCGACTCCTTGTATTTATTTTGATTATACTAACATATTCTGCACCCATCAACAAGTAAAAGCGGAAGTTATTCCGCTTTTGTGCTATAGAACCCATGCGCCTATCCTGCGCTATAGAAGAATGCATATAAGGTTTTCATGTTCTTCGTTTACCATTCGCTGTATGGTTGATTGAATTCTCTCCTGGCTTCGCGGTGGCAGCTTCCCTGCCTTGTTTGCCATGTTCTCACGAATAAGATCACGCAGCGATTTGCCAAAAATGTTTGTTTCCCACATTTTTGCAGGCGCTTTTTCAAACGTTTCTGATAAATAGTCTAAAAACTCCTCTGATTGCTCCTCTGTGCCGACTAGCGGAGAGATCTCTGCCAACATATCCACCTTTATCATGTGCATGCCCGAAGCCTTTGCTTTAAGCTTTACACCAAATTTATTACCCTGCTTAACGATCTCCGGTTCTTCAAGCGACATATCGCAATAATCCGGGAGCACTATGCCATAACCCGTTCTGTTAGCGCTCTGAAGCGCGTATTCCAACTTGTTATAAAGAGCATGCGTTCTGGACAGCGCCTTTACTGACTCAAACAACTTTGCATCATCTTCAATGTCAACCCCGCATTCCTGGCTTAATACATTATAGAATAAGTGTTCATGTGGCCGAAGCTCAGCTTCCACACAGCCGCTTCCCATATCAACACTGCTTATACTAAGCTTATCAAATCCCTCTATTTCTTCAAACATTTCGCTCAACAGCTTGTAATCACACATCTTACGCATACTGTCAACGCGAGCCTTTACAGGAACAATAATACGCTCGATCAGCCAATGATCCACACAAAGGTGCGTCATCCATTTGGGAAGAGAAATGTGTGCAAGCTTTAGCGGAAATTCTAGCAATAAAGCTTCAAAGGCATTATAGAGATCAGTCGAGTTCATATTCATTATGTCATAGGCATAAGCAGCGCAACCGTATTTAGCTCGAATATTTTGCACTATATCCTTTGCCGCCTGTGATTCTGGCGACGTACTATTTACAATTACTAAAAAAGGCTTACCCTGCATGCGCATTTCATTGATTACCCTGTCCTCCGCTTCTGCATAGCTGCTGTGCGCCAGCTGAGTAATCGTGCCGTCTGTGGTTATTATTATGCCAACAGTCGAGTGATCGTTTATAACCTTTTTTGTGCCTATATCAGCCGCTTTTTCAAATGGAATATCATAATCAAACCATGGCGTGCGTACCATGCGCGGCACATCTCCGTCCATGTGCCCTATGGCGTCCGGAATCATATACCCAACGCAATCTATCATTCTTAACCGCGCGGTTATACCTTCATCGCCTATAGTTATTACGGCAGCCTCATTTGGCACAAATTTAGGCTGGGTAGTCATTATGGCTTTCCCACCCGCGCTTTGTGGAAGCTCGTCAATTATGCGTTGCTTTTCATATTCATTATCGATATTTGGCAGAAACATCACATCCATGCACTTTTTAATAAATGTGGACTTCCCCGTCCTTACCGGCCCCACAACGCCGACATAAATATCGCCGCCTGTCCTTTGAGCTATATCTTTATATAATTTCGCCCTGTCCATACTTATCCTCCAATTCACATTTTCGATTATTGAAATATACGTTTTACATAACAAAAAAATACATAGGCTAGCCTATGTATTTCAGACTGTCAAAAAAGGTCTTCTAAACCTGCGGGTTTAGGGGACTTTTTGCG
>CAZUUR010000263.1:0-2862 GCA_964622815.1 uncultured Oscillospiraceae bacterium
GTAGGGTGCGGCGTCCCCGACGCACCGCCCCCGCCACGCGGACTTCCCCCATATTGGCAAAATGCACAGCCGCCCACGCACCGCGCCCCATCACTTCGTAGCTCTCCTCATATCCGCCCTGGTGGTAGCGCCGCTGCCGCTTCCGGGCTTTTTAGCCAATGTGCCGCGCGTCTTTGAGCGGTAATCATTCATAAGGTTATCGCCCACGGCGAGCGTGAGATCGTCGCGTATATCGCGCCACTTGCCTGTGCCGGAATTGAAAAGCAGCGCCAGCTCGTCCTCATTGAGATAGCTTAACAGCCGTTTGCCCTCGGCATTGGTGAGGGTGCTTTGAGCGGGCTTTGTCTTGCCGCCCGAGCCGCCGCCTGTGCCGCCGCCCGTGCCGTCCGCGGTCTGTGCGCCTTGCGATGCGCCCCACGATTCCATAAACCCGCCAAGGCCGGACAGCCCCGCAGAATACGCGGCCTGCGCCTGCTCGTATTGGGATTGCATGTAGCTTGAATACCATGCGCCCGCGAGGCTTATCGCCTGATTCTGTGCCGCCGCGTACATCTGCGCGTTGGTCATATCCGCGTCCGCCTTGAGGCGCGTGTAGTATTGCATGTTGTCGCTTATTGTCTTTGCGAGCGTTGCAAGATAGCTCGTTTCAATGCCCATCGCGTTCTTATCCGCCCTCGCGCCCTCGCGCTGCTTCATGCTCGACACGAAGGTGCTTTGCCCCATGCCGCGCGCGTTCGCGTCCGCCTCAAGCTCGGCCTTGTTCTCCTCGGCTCGCTCCATAACGTCCTGTATCGCATTGTTCTTTGCAGGGCTGAGGTAGGCCTCGGCATCGCTTTTTATCTGGCTTTGGCTCGGCGTTGACACTGAAACATAAGGTATCGCAAAGCTCGCCATTATAGTGTTGAAATATTCGTTAAAAAGCGTGTCGCCCCCTGAGCTTGCCTGCCCGGACGCGCCAAACGCCGCGTCCACGCTCGCCTCGTAGGACGAGTTAAGCTCGTTCATGGCGCTCATATACGCACGCATGGGCGATGAGGCGTCGCGCTCGCGGTTCGCCGCCGCCAAAACGTCGGGCGGTATGTTCCACACGGTGTTATAGCCTGAAAGCGCGTCCTGCGCGGGCGTTTTGCTGCGCGTCGCTTCCTCGTAGGCGGCTTGCGTCTTTGGCCCCCATACGCCGTCCGTCTTAACGCCAAGATAATCCTGCCACGCTCGCACCTTCTCGCGGCTGTCAACGCCCTGTGGCGTTGTGTAGCCCGTCAATTTGTATGACATGTATTTTCTCCTTTAAATTTTATCGTTTTGAAGATATAATATTGATAAATGTTCCCCCCAAGAAAGGCAGGCGACGCCCATGCCCTGTGCATATTCGCACCATACGGTGGCGAAAAAAATCTATTCCGCACTTTCAAGCGCCGACAGCGAGGCGCTTTCAAGCGAACTCGACCTCTATTTCATAGGTGCGCAGGGGCCTGACCCTTATATTTTCCTTACGCTCTCGCCATTTAAAAAAACCCGTGAGCGCGGCATCGAGCTTTCGGAGCTGCTTCACACTCGCGATGTGAACGAAACGTTCCGCGTAATGCTTCAATATGCCGCCATGCGCGGTGACGACGGGCTTTGGGCTTACTGCATGGGCTATATCACACATTGCCTGCTCGATAGGATAGCCCACCCGTATATACTCGCGCGCACCGAGCCGGGCGGCGACCTTTATGAGCGAAAAATCTACCATACGCCTTACGAAACCGCCCTTGACGTTGCATATATGGAAAAGACGGGGGAGACGCTTGCAAAAGCCGTGTCGCTCGTGCCGCGCGCATATCAGTCGATACCGCGCGTCACCGCCATGATGCGCGAGGTTTTCAGCGAAAAATTTTCCTCCGAGCGCGACCGGCGCGACAAGCTCGAGGCCAAGATGCGTGAGGACGGCACGTTTCCCGAGCCGCTGACGAAAGCGTTTGCCGATTATAAAAAAGAGAAAAAGCGTCTGCTCGCGCATGAGGACGCGCTTGTAAGGCTGGGCTTTGAAAGCGCGCTAAGGCGAATGCGCCTCGCGCTGACGCTGCTGTATGATCCCAAAGGGCGCGGACGCAGGCTTTTTTCCTCCATAGCAGGCGGACAGGCCGCCGGCTTTTTCTTCACGCCCGGCTGCGGCGATAGCATACCCGATATATTCAATTTGGAAAAGACCGTTCCGGAGCAGGATACCTATTTTGAACTTATTGATAAGGCCGTTTCAGACGGCGTAAGCTGCCTCACGCTCGCCATGAACGCCCGTCGCGGCGGCGACTATTCCATGCGGCTCGGCTGCGCGTTCCGTGATTTTATATCAAGCTTGGGCAATATGCCGCTGTGCTGATTAAGCGCGGGGCAATACTAGCGCGCGCGATCCCGCTCGCCATTCACGCCTCCAGCGCCTCAATCCTCGCTTCAAGCTCTGCTATTTTCTGCGCGATTATGGTGAAATTCTGATTTAAATAATTCTCATTGGTTTTCGTATCCTCGGCACGCGCGAGCGCGTCGCCGTTATCCTCACATGCAAGCTGCACATAATAAAGCGCCCGCATACTAAGCTCCGCCATTGTATTCACCTCCCATAAATAAGCGCTAAGCGCAACGCAAGTTTTATCTGCGGGCGCGGGCGCGTCAATTCCCGCCCCTGCATTGCCCATCTTCGCCCCGCCAAATTCATACCGCCGCTAAGTCCGCCTGCTTTTCTCACCTAACCACGCTTTCCTCCTCAAGCCTTACCTCCACCCCCGGGTCTATGGTGAACCGCCCGCCGCCGCCATTATAAAACTTCAGCGAAAACGCGCGTCCCTCCACCGCGAGGGGAATATCGGCCATGCCGCGCTGGGC
>CAZUUR010000264.1:0-2851 GCA_964622815.1 uncultured Oscillospiraceae bacterium
CTTAGAAGGCCGGTGCTCTATCCTGCTGAGCTACGGGCGCGTATCCCATACGCCGCATTCGGCTTATCGATTATGCCCGCAAAAAAACAAAACGCGGTATCTACCGACAGTATGGTATTTTAACAGAAACAATTCGCGCTGTCAATGTGCAAAACCGATATTTTTATGAGCGCGTGCTGCGCCGCCCTCAAGAGCACGCAATATACGCCATGGCGCGGCGAATGTTCTTTGATATTTTGCGCAAGCTATTACTATATTCTGAAAGGACAGACACGCGTCATGCTGACTCTATTTTTTCGCGCTATAATACTCTATGCGCTTGTATTTGTTGTGATAAGGCTCACCGGAAAGCGGCAGCTGAGCGATTTGCAGCCCTTCGATTTGGTTGTAACGCTGCTAATTGCCGACCTTGCTTCGCACCCCGCATCAAACACGGGTATCCCGCTGGCTTACGGCGTTGTGCCGATACTTGCGCTGTTTTTGGTGCAGCAAGCGGTGTCGTGGGCATGCCTGAAAAGCGAGGGCGCGCGCGCAGTGATATGCGGGCGCACGGTAGTGCTCATATCGCGCGGCAAGGTGCTCGAAGCCGCGCTTCGTGCTTCGCGCTATACGCTCAGCGACCTTTTAGAGCAGCTGCGCGGCAAGGACATATTTGATATTTCGCAGGTGGAATACGCCATACTCGAAACGGACGGCGAGCTGAGCGTGCTCAAAAAAGGCGCTTTCGAGCAACCGGGCTATCGCGATTTGAGCCTTAAAATCCCCATTGTCCGCCCGCCGCTTATACTCGTGCAGGACGGCGCAATACACAAGGGTGCGCTCAACGCCGCCGGCATAGATGAGGACTGGCTCAAAAAGCAGCTCGCGTCGGCAGACAGCGGAGGCTGCGACGAGTTGCTCTTTGCCCAGCTTTCAGCCGACGGCACGCTATACATTCAAAAAAAGCAGCGCTTCGGCGCAAATACTTCAAGCGTCTCAACCGGACTTATTCGGATAGGAGGCATAAATGGCTAAATCCATAGCGCCAAAGAGCCTGCGCGCGTGGACGCGCACGCAGCTCATCGCCTGCATTGTCTCCGCCGCGCTGCTCTTGACGCTCTTTATTTTTCCTTCAGCTCGCTTGCAGGCGCTAAGTGCCGATATTACCGCAAGCGCCGACTCTATAGAGAACTACGCCCTGCAAGAAAAATGGGGCGAAGCCACCTCGGAATCGGTGGCTATGCTGCACCGTTTTCAGCGCGACCAGGCATTGCTGCGTTTCGTGCTCGATCATGAGGACACCGATACGCTGGAGCTGCACATAACGAGCGCGATAAAGCTCGCAGGAGCGGGCGAAATAGGCCAACTGCTCTGCGAGCTTGAAAGCGTGAAAAATTCGGTTAACTATATTGCAAATATTGAAAAAGCGTCGTTTGAAAGCATACTGTAAGGTGGGAGCACCTCCCATACGCTAACCGCCCATGCGGTAAAGCAACGGGCGGGAGCAAGGCTTTACAGTTCTCTTATCACAAGATACGTTTCTCCGGGGTTTACGCCGTGCTCTATGCGGCGAACCTTGGGGTGCTTTTTATATTCCTCGCGCACCATATCCCGCAATTCGGTACCGCCGTTATAGCCGTGTATAACGCGGACGCGATATACGCTGGGATCAAGATGGCGGAGGCGTCCGTCAAGGAACGCCTTCGCCTGCTTTTTTGTCATTCCGTGGAGGTTGACCTCGTTTATACCGCCTACGGCGCGCATTATTTAAGCTCCTCCAGCCTCGTTTCAAGCTTTTTCAGGAGCACACGGGCGGTTTCAAGCCTGTCCTTCTCCTCCTCTATCACATTTGCGGGGGCTTTTGCAACAAAGCCCTGATTATTGAGCTTGCCCTCCGAGCGTGAAATATCGCCCTTTGCCTTGTCTATATCCTTTTTGAGACGCTCGCGCTCCTTATCAATATCTATAAGCTCCTTGAGCGGCATAAACGCGTCGGCAGCAATGCTCACAACGCCCACAGCGTCCTTTTCGATGCCTGACTTATCATTTTGCACACTCACGCTCGAGGCGGACGCGAGCCTCACGAAATACGGCGCGCATTCCTTTAGATTTTCCGCATTTTCACCGTGCGCCACAAGCGTGAGCGCACAGCGCTTGCTCGGCGGGACCGCCATTTCCGCGCGTACATTCCTTATTGCGCGGATAAGCTCCATAACGCCCTCCATGGCGTCCGCGTCGGCGGTGAAATCAAAGCGGCCGTCGGCTTTTGGCCACTCGGCGAGCATTATGGTTTCGTCCTTTTTACCGTTAATCGAGGGCAGGCTTTGATACAGCTCCTCCGTTATGAACGGCATGAACGGGTGCAAAAGCTTTAGGCAGTCCTTGAGCGTTTTAACGAGCACGGCCTTCGTGTTGCGCCTTTGCTTGTCATCATCGCCTGAAAGTCTGGGCTTTGCCATCTCTATATACCAATCGCAGAACTGCGTCCATATAAAATCGTAGGACTTCTGCGCGGCAAGATTGAGATCGAAATTATCTATGTTGGCCGTGACCTCGCGGATAATATTGTTGAGTCTGGCGAGCATCCAGCGATCGGCTATGTCGAGCGCCGAAGCATCTATATCGTCAACATCGCTCTCGGGGATATTCATCAGCACGAAGCGCGTGGCGTTATAGATCTTGTTGCAGAAATTGCGCGCCGCGTCCACCCTTGAGGGTGAAAAACGTATATCCGTGCCCGCCGCGCCCGCCGTTATGAGCGCGAAGCGAAGCGAGTCCGCACCGCTCTTGGCGATTATCTCAAGCGGGTCTATGCCGTTGCCGAGGGATTTGCTCATTTTGCGTCCCTGCTCATCGCGCACAAGCCCGTGGA
>CAZUUR010000265.1:0-1995 GCA_964622815.1 uncultured Oscillospiraceae bacterium
GTCCCCTACGGTGTGACGGCGGGTGATTGTAGGGGCGGGTCTTGACCCGCCCGCCCGCGCGAGAGCGCAGTCGCCGCGCGAGAGCGCAGCCGCCCGCGCGAGAGCGCAGCCGCCCGCGCGAGAACCATGCGGGACGGTCAAGACCGTCCCCTACGGTGTGACGGCGGGTGATTGTAGGGGCGGGTCTTGACCCGCCCGCCGCGCGAGAGCGCAGCCGCCCGCCGCAGCGCCCGCGCCCGTGCGTTTCACCGCAACCCTCATAAAACAAGGAGGCTCACATGTCGATAATCCGCCCCACGCCGGAACTTTTAAATGAATATAAACGCGCCCGCGCCCGTGCGTTTGCTCAGCGCGACGAACGCGTTGCCGAGGCGTTCGCCCGCGTGCCGCGCCTTGAGGCGATAAAGGAGCAAAAGCTAAAGCTCGCCTTTGAGCTTGGCCTGCGTCTTGTAAACGAAGAAAATCCGCAAAAGGCACGCGAGGAAACGAACGCCGCGCTCTTTGCGCTCGACGCGGAGGCAAAAGCGCTCATGGAGCAAAACGGCATCGCGCCGGACGCGTTCCTGCCGCGCTTTAACTGCCCTGTCTGCGAGGACACGGGCTTTGTTGGCATGCCAAAGGAGATGTGCAAATGCCTAAGAGAGCGTGCCGCGCGCGAGAAATACGCGTCGAGCGCTTTCATGCAAAACAGCTTTAGCGATTTCGACCTCAATATTTTTAAGGACGAGCGCCAAAGAAAGCTCATGGAGGCTTTGAAGCGAGTTGGCGAGAGCTATGCCCAAAACCTTGAATACAACGGCGCGAAAGGGCTTTTGCTTCTCGGTGAGACAGGGCTTGGCAAAACGTTTCTTTTAAACTGCATCGCCTCCCGCGCGGTGGAGAACGGCTATAGCGTGGATAAATACACCATGTATAATTTTCAGGATAGGGTGCGCGAGAGCATATATAAGCGCGAGGCCGCCACGCTCAGCGTTACCGGCAGCGACCTTTTGATACTCGACGACCTCGGCGCTGAGGCGATGATACCAAACATCACCGTGGAATCCCTCCACCGCGTGATAAACGAGCGGCAGGACGCCGGCCTCGCCACAGCTTTCGCCACAAACCTCACCAAAAAAGCTTTGCTGGAAAGATACGGCGAGCGCATTTTTTCAAGGCTCGTCTACCCCAAGGCCGTAAGCGTCGTGGTTCTATCAGGCGTTGACGTGAGGGTGCGGTAGAGGGCGCAGATAAACGTAGGGGCGGGTCTTGACCCGCCCGCCGGGTTTTACGCTGGCCGTTCGTCAAGCGGAGAACGCTTCGCGTTCTCCCAAGCGCTAACCGCGCAGCGGTTTGCGCGTGTAGGGGCGGGTCTTGACCCGCCCGGGCGAGAGCGCAGCCGCCGGGCGAGAACCCGTGCGGGACGGTCAAGACCGTCCCCTACAATAGTAACGATTATCATATTGGAGGGCGCTTATGACTCTTCCGCAACGCAAACCGCTTAGACTAAAATCATACGATTACTCCAATCCAAACTGCTATTTTGTTACTATATGCACGCATGAAAATGAACATATTTTCGGAGAACCGGATAAGCTTAACGCCGCTGGGGCAATCGCGCAAAGCGAGCTTGTTGCCATATCGAGGCATTTTAGCAAGGCTATTGTTGATAAATACGTGATAATGCCAAACCACATTCACGCAATTATTACGCTTGAGCAGAGCAGTGATAAGTCTGTGTCGCTGTCGGCTATAGTGGGTCTCTATAAATCAGGGGTATCAAAAAGGGTGCACAAGATAATGCCGAACGCTTCGGTTTGGCAAAGGTCATTTTACGATAGGGTTATTCGCAATGAAAAGGGGTACATCGAGGCGTGGAGATATATTGATGAAAATCCTTTGAAATGGTGTGAGGACGAATATTATGCCCCTCCCCAACGGTAAAGCATGCGAGGATAAATGTAGGGGCGGGTCTTGACCCGCCCGCCGGGTTTTACGCTGGCCGTTCGTCAAGCG
>CAZUUR010000265.1:2095-2546 GCA_964622815.1 uncultured Oscillospiraceae bacterium
GACGGTCAAGACCGTCCCCTACAATAGTAACGATTATCATATTGGAGGGCGCTTAAAACCTCCTACGCGCCGCGTTTCGTGTCGAGCGGAACTACGGCGAGCGTTTTCCCAAGCGCCGCCAATACCTTTAGCACGGTGTCAAGCTGGGGACTTGTGCTGCCCCGCTCCATTCTTGCAATAACGGGCTGCTTTACGCCGCTCAATTCCTCAAGCTTCTTCTGGCTTATGCTTTTCTCGTTTCTGGCCTTTATTAGCTCGCCCATTATCGCCACCCTAAGATCACTTTCGGCTATTTCCTCCGGAGTAAATAGCTCATTGCGTAATTCCTCCCAGCTTGTGCCGATGGGGGAATTATTTGTTGTGTCGCTCATTGCCCGCGCTCCTTTCTATCATGTCGGCAAGCTCTCGCTTCGCCTTTAATATCTCCCTTATTGGGGTTTTCTGCGTTTTC
>CAZUUR010000265.1:2556-2846 GCA_964622815.1 uncultured Oscillospiraceae bacterium
AATCTCTTTGCGAACTTCGCTCCAGTTGGTTCCGATTGCGTTATTATTCATTGCTGACACCCCTTTCGATAAGGTATGACAATTCTTTTTTTGCTTGTTCTATTTCCCTTATTGGGGTTTTCTGCGTTTTCTTCATAAAATGATGCAGAAGAATGAACCCTCCGTTCACCCAAGCCGCAAACAATACTCTGTCCCTTAGCGGCCTAAGCTCCCAAATATCTCCGCTGAGATGCTTGATATATGGCTCGCCCGCCAGCGTGCCGTAAACACTCAGCATTTCGATATAGTCG
>CAZUUR010000266.1:0-2835 GCA_964622815.1 uncultured Oscillospiraceae bacterium
AAGCTGGATAAATCCATGGCGCTAAGGACGCATTGCCAGACCTCAGGCTGGAGCTTGACCGCGCAGGATCCTTTCAATAATGTTGCGAGAACCTGCATGGAAGCTATGGCGGCAGCGCTCGGGCACACACAGTCGCTGCATACCAATGCGCTCGATGAAGCTATTGCTTTGCCTACGGATTTCTCAGCGCGTATAGCGCGCAATACGCAGCTCTACATACAGGACGAAACCAAGGTGTGTAAGGTTGTCGACCCGTGGGGCGGTTCATACTATGTTGAAATGCTCACAGACGAGCTGATAAAGCGTGCGTGGGGGCATATACAGGAAGTTGAAAAGCTTGGCGGCATGGCTAAGGCAATAGAGACCGGCCTTCCGAAGATGCGAATTGAGGAAGCCGCCGCAAGGCGTCAGGCCAGAATAGATTCTGGCAGCGAGCGCATAGTGGGCCTAAACTACTTGCAGCTTGACCATGAGGACGCTATAGACACCCTTGAGGTGGATAACTCCGCCGTCCGCGAAGCGCAGCTTGCAAGGCTCAATAAGCTTCGCAGCAACCGCGACGATGCAAAGGTACAAAAGTGCCTTGACGCCATTACCAATGCGGTCGAGAGCGGCGAGGGCAATTTGCTGGAGCTTGCGGTTGAGGCAGCGCGTGCACGCGCTAGCTTAGGTGAAATTTCGATGGCGGTGGAGAAAATATGCGGCCGTCATAAGGCTGTGATACGCTCTATTTCGGGCGTATATTCAAAGGAGGCGGGCGATACGACTGAAATTGAAAATGTAAGGCGCATGACCGATGAATTTGAAAAGCGCGAAGGCCGCAGGCCGCGCATAATGGTTGCCAAGATGGGTCAAGATGGTCATGATAGGGGCGCTAAGGTAGTGGCTACCGCGTATGCCGACATGGGCTTTGATGTTGATGTTGGGCCGCTGTTCCAAACACCCGCAGAAACTGCGCGTGATGCTGTGGATAATGATGTGCATATAGTTGGCATGAGCTCGCTTGCCGCCGGCCATAAAACGTTGCTTCCGCAGCTGGTAGAGGAACTTAAAAAGCTTGGCAGAGAAGATATAATGGTGATAGTCGGCGGCGTTATACCGCCCCAAGATTTTGATTTCCTCTATAAAGCAGGCGCAGCTTGCATATTTGGGCCAGGCACTCGTATACCTGAATGTGCTCAGCAGATGCTAAAGGAGTTAAATAAACGCCTTTCGTAAGGAGAAACGATGTCGAACTATAAACCAGAATGGGCGCCGGACAACGCTGGAAGCGAATTTGCTTCCAGCGTTATGCCCGGCGTTATCGTTAATGAAACGCCGAATGTGCAGCACACAGTAAAAAGGCAAAACATGTGCGCTCAAGAATATGTAGATGGGATATTGCGGCACGACAGGCGTATCTTGGCGCAAGCCATCACGGTTGTCGAAAGCAACTCAGAGAAGCATTTTGAACTTGGACAGGAAATAATTAAGCTTGTACTGCCGTATACCGGCAATTCTGTGCGCGTGGGCATAACCGGTGTGCCGGGAGCGGGCAAAAGCACGTTTATTGAGTGCTTGGGCAATCTCTTGTGCGATAAAAACCATAAAATTGCCGTGCTCGCGGTTGATCCGTCAAGCACTGTTTCGCATGGAAGCATACTCGGCGATAAAACACGCATGGAAACGCTGTCGCGTCGTGAAAACGCATTTATAAGGCCGTCGCCGTCGGGCGGGACGCTTGGCGGAGTGACGAGAAAAAGCCGTGAAACAATGCTGCTGTGCGAGGCGGCGGGCTATGATACGATACTGGTTGAAACTGTTGGCGTAGGACAAAATGAAACCACAGTGCGGGCAATGACGGATTTTTTTCTCGTGCTTGCCATAGCAGGCGCGGGCGACGATTTGCAAGGCATAAAAAAAGGCGTTATTGAGACTGCTGACGCTATACTCGTGAATAAGGCCGATGGCGATAACAGACAGCGCGCGCTTGCGGCGCGTGCGGAGTATGAGCAGGTGCTTCATTATCTTCGCCCTGCGACAGACGGCTGGACGACTGGCGCATATATATGCTCCGCTCTCACAGGTGAGGGCATTGACGGCATATGGCAGGTTATTACGTCGTTTATAACTAAAATGCAACGCAATGGCGCTTTAGCTGCGAGGAGAAATCTGCAAACCCTTCAATGGGTTCGCAGCATGGCTGAGGACAGCATAAATAATTTGATATATTCAAACGTAAATGTTCAAGGTTGCATTGAAGAAATAGGTATTGAGGTTACATCTGGCGAGTTGTCGCCAACGATGGCCGCCAAAAAGCTTATTGAAACAATAAAAAACAGCTTTTTGCAATGAACCATGGGATAAACCCAAGCATGCCCCATACAAGTGAATATCTCAAGCAGACTTGCCCGTAAAGATTGAATCTCTGCGCTGTGTAATCCCAAATCGCAAGGTTTAGCCGTATGTTGAGAATATAACCAAAAAGCATCTCAACGGCGCTTATGAGCAGCGAGCTTATAAAAAACACCGAAATAGGCGGCAACGAATATTTTAGGTTGATTCCCAGCAGAATAACGGAGCATAACCCACCCGCAACGCCCATTGCAAGGTGGGTTTTGTTTCTCCATATCAGTTCAAGCAACATATATATTATGCCCGAGTATAAAAAGAAAATCGGTTTTGCCATATAAATATAATGCGAGCATAACTGCCGGTTTATTCATGCATTGGTAAATTGAGCTTGACAGTGTGCGGCCGAATAATTATAATAACAGTTGAACGATTGCTCAACTGTTATTTGGAGGTATGATATGATGGATAAGCTGCCAGTGTGCGAATGTGATACTGTTCATG
>CAZUUR010000267.1:0-2124 GCA_964622815.1 uncultured Oscillospiraceae bacterium
TTTCCACCTATAGTATGTTTCGTACTTGTAATAGCATTCTATATGATATTAGGAATATTAGAATATGCATTATTGAATTTTAAAAATAAAAAGAAACAAAGAGTATAATAGGGAGGCTTTTACGAGCCTCTTTTTTATTGTGAGGTGATTTTAATGAAACTGATGGAGTTATTTGAAAGCATATTATGTGACTACTGTACTAATATCGTAGCTGTTAATATAGACAGCTTATTTAATAGCATAATGGAATGTGATGATTATTTCTATTCTGATATTACAGAGAACGAAAGAAATCAAATTAAGCTAGAAATAATAAACATTAATTCAAAATAATGTCAACGGTGATAGTATTGGGTTAATATTTAAAATTCTTATTTTTATAGATGATTTTTTATTATCTGGATAATATAAGTTCATATTATAAGCTTCTTCTTCCATCACTATTAGTTCTTTTTACGCTTTTAATCAAAACTTTAGAACTTTCTTGGCTTATAATATTATTTGAATCAGAAATATTTATAATTTTGTTTATTGTTCAATCTACATCTATACAATCTATTTTCAACTGATGCTCTTGTAGTTTTATGTTTTATTGCAATTTCTTCAATTTTATAATACATAAAATACCTAAGATAAAAATATGTTTTATCAGGCTCTTTAAAAGAATTAATAATATTTATGATTTCTAAACTATTTTCCTTATCTAAAACTATATCTTCTGTACTCATATTATCTGGCACAGTTTCTTCTAAAATATTATATTTTTCAGATTTATTTTCTAATTTTCTTTTATAATCTAGTGCTTTATATTTCGTTTTCATAAATACAAAACTACTAAAACTCCCTTTACTTTCATCATATTGATTTATATCTTCCCAAATTGCTAAAAATACATCACTGACACATTCTTCAACTTCTTCTTTTCCATAAAAGCCAATTATTTTATCAACTAAAAAATATACCTTTTTCATATATGTATTGATTATATAATCTAGACCTTTTGGATCCTTTTTTAAAATCCGTTTTATCATTCTTTTTTCCATACAATCCCCCCATATTGGATTTATATTAATTACTACGTATATTTACATTAAAATCTCTCAAATTTTCACAAAAAAAGATATAGGATTTAGCATTACCAATTATCCTATATCTATAAATTATACTTTATAAATTTTTAATATTTTTTTATTATTGCATTGCTTCTTTAACTTTTTCAACTATATGTTTAGCAGTTAATCCGTATTTTTCTAACAGCTCAGCTGGAGTTCCTGATTCTCCAAAGCAATCATTTATACCTACTTTTTTAACTATTGTTGGACAGTTTTCAGATACAACCTCACTTACTGCTGATCCTAAACCACCTATTATACTATGTTCTTCTGCAGTAACTATTGCTTTAGTTTCTTTAGCAGCTTTTATTATAAGTTCTGTATCTATAGGTTTTATTGTAGACATATTTATAACTCTAACATTTATGTTTTCTTCTTTTAACATATCTGCTGCTAAAATTGCTTCATTAACCATCATTCCACAAGCTATTATTGTAGCATCATTACCTTCTTTAAGTACAACACCTTTTCCTATCTTAAAGTTGTAATCCTCACCAAATAATGTTGGAACTGCACTTCTTCCAAGTCTAACATACATTGGTCCATTAAATTCAGCTGCTGCAAATATCATTTTTTCTGCTTCTACTCCATCTGCTGGAACTAGAACTGTCATATTTGGAACAGATCTCATTAAAGATATATCTTCAACACTTTGATGTGATCCACCATCTTCTCCCACTGTTATACCTGCATGTGTAGCACAAATTTTAACATTTAATTTAGGATAACATGCAGAGTTTCTTATTACCTCAAATGCTCTTCCTGTTGCAAACATTGCAAAAGTACTTGCAAAAGGTATTTTTCCTGCTGCTGCAAAACCACAAGCAGCACCTACTAAATTTTGTTCTGCTATACCCATATTGAAGAATCTATTTGGATATGCTTTACAAAAATCATTTGTTTTTGTTGATTTAGATAAATCCGCATCTAAAACAACAACATCATCATTTATTTTCCCTAATTTAACTAAAGCTTTTCCGTAAGCTTCTCTAGTAGCTATTTTACTCATGGA
>CAZUUR010000267.1:2134-2835 GCA_964622815.1 uncultured Oscillospiraceae bacterium
GAAAGCACCTCCTAATTCTGATAATGCTTGTTGAAGTTGTTCTTCACTTGGTGCACTTCCATGCCATGAAGCTTGATTTTCCATGAAAGACACGCCTTTACCTTTTATAGTTTTTGCTATTATCATTGTTGGTTTATCTACTGTATCTTTTGCCATATCTAATGCTGCAAATATTTGATCAAAATCATGACCATCAATAGTAATTACATTCCATCCAAAAGTTTTAAACTTGTCTTCTATAGGATTTATATTCATTACTGATTCAACATCCCCATCTATTTGAAGTCCATTATAATCAAGGAATGCTATCATATTATCAAGTTTATAATGAGCTGCACTCATTGCTGCTTCCCATATTATTCCCTCTTGTACTTCTCCATCACCTAACAATGCATATACATTCCATGGAGCATTATCTAATTTAGCTGCCATAGCCATACCACATGCAACTGAAAAACCTTGTCCTAATGAACCTGTTGACATTTCAACACCAGGTATTTTCTTCATATCAGGATGTCCTTGAAGCATACTTCCTATTTGTCTTAAATGATTTAATTCTTCTTTATCAAAGTATCCTCTCTCAGATAATGTAGCATATAAAGCTGGTGCTGCATGACCTTTAGATAAAACAAATCTGTCTCTGTCTTCCATTTTTGGATTTGTTGGATCAATATTCATTTGATCAAAGTAAAGTGCTGTCA
>CAZUUR010000268.1:0-2807 GCA_964622815.1 uncultured Oscillospiraceae bacterium
CGCTTTATCACCGTGATGACCGCTAATTATAATTGTAAATACTGCGCGAATATAGTATATTTATAGCAATAATTTAAAGGAGCTACTCATTATGGCTGAGGTTACAAATTATCAATGCCCATCTTGTAACGCGCCGCTGCATTTTGATTCTCAAAGCGGCAAGCTCGTATGCGATTACTGCCAATCGAGCTTTACCGCCGAGGAGGTGGACGCATATTATGCAAAAAAAGACGGCAAGGCGGAGCAGGCCGCAGAGCAAACCGTCTGGGATACCGGCGATATTAACAAGGCGTGGGACGCAGACGGCGAAGGCGTAAAGGCATATTCCTGCCCATCATGCGGCGCACAACTTATTTGCAGCGATACAACCGCCGCCACAAGCTGCCCTTACTGCGGCAACAACACCATTGTGCCCGGTCAGCTTTCAGGCGCTGTCAAGCCCAATTATGTTATCCCCTTCAAGCTTGACAAGGAAGCCGCCATGGAGGCGCTCAAGGGGCACTATAAGGGCAAACTGTTTTTACCAAGCAGCTTTAGGACGCAGAATCACATAGCTAAAATACGCGGCCTCTATGTGCCTTTTTGGCTTTTTGACTGCAAGGCGGACGTCAGGGCGCTGTTTCGCGCCACGCGCTCGCACACGCACACCGAGGGGGACACTCGCGTTACCACCACCGAGCATTTTGACATAGTGCGCGAGGGCAGTCTTGCATTTGACAATATACCCGTTGACGGCTCAAAGAGCATGCCGGACGCGCACATGGATTCGATAGAGCCATTTGATTATTCGGCGCTCGAGCCATTTAAAAATGCCTATCTTGCCGGCTATCTTGCCGACAGATACGATGTTTCATCGGAGGAAAGCTTTGAGCGCGCGTCCGAACGCGCAAAGCAGAGCGCGGTTGACGCAATGAAGGATTCGGTTACCGGCTATTCAACAGTTGAAACCGCTTGGCACGACGTTAAGCTCGATAAGGGCATGGTGAAATACGCCATGCTGCCTGTTTATATGCTCAATACCAAGTGGAAGGACAAGGATTTTCTCTTTGCCATGAATGGGCAAACGGGCAAGCTGGTTGGCGATCTGCCTGTATCTTGGCTGAAGGTGCTTTTATGGTTCCTTGGCCTTGGTGCTGCGGCAACGATAATAATTGCGCTTATAATCGCGCTTATATAAGGGGGCCAAGTTATGAAAAAGTTTATTGCGATAACCTTGCTCGTTCTTATTATATTCGCCCTGCCTGTGTGCGCGGGCGCTGAGGAAAGTTATATTTTTGATGAGGCGGGCGTGCTTACGGACGACCAGATAAGCGAGCTTGAGGCCGCGGCGCTCGAGCTTTCCGAGCAATATGAGTGCGGCCTATACATAGCGGTAGTGGATATATTTGCCGATGATTCCATATTCAATATTGCCACAAATTTCTATACCGAGTACGGCCTTGGCTATGGCGATGCTAAGGACGGCGCGCTGCTCTTTATGAATATGTACGACAGGGACTATTCGCTCATAGCCTATGGCCCCTTTGGCAACGCGGCTTTCACCGATTTTGGCAAAGACGTTCTTAGCGAGGCGTTTCTTGATGATTTTTCCAGCGACGATTGGTACGCTGGTTTTAGCGATTATCTCACCAAAAGCGGCGAGATGCTGGAGCAGGCGCGCGATGGCAATCCGCTCGACACCGTAGTGGCGCTTGGCGATAGCGCCGTCTCCGATAGTCAGCCCGTCGGCTTTTTAGAAGCGTTCATGTCGTCCTTAGGCGTGTCGCTTATAGTGGGATTCATTTTGTCCGCAATAGCATGCCTCATCATACTCAAGCTCAACAAAAGCGTTTATGCAGGCACTAACGCGCAGGACTATGTGAATGACGAAAGCCTCAGCATCACAAAAAAGGACGACAGATATTCCCACAGCACCGTTGTGCGCACCAAAATAGAGAATGACAGCAAAAGCGGCGGCACCAGCGTAAACAGCAGCGGCTTCTCCGGAAAAAGCGGAAAGTTTTAAAGAGCTCTCGTATTACGCACGCCAAACATAAAAGGAACCGCCCTTACGGACGGTTCCTTTATTATATCGGAGAGGTCTTGAATTATTTGCGCTCTATTGCGCCGAACTTGCACTTATCCATGCAGGTGCCGCACTTTATGCACTTCTTCGGGTCAATGATAAAGGGCGACTTGATTTCGCCTGATATAGCGTTGACCGGGCAGTTCTTGGCGCAGAGGGAGCAGCCCTTGCACTTGTTGGGGTCTATGGTGTAGTTGAGCAGCGCCTTGCAAACGCCCGCCGGGCAGCGCTTCTCATAAATGTGCGCTTCATACTCATCGCGGAAATAGCGTATGGTGGAGAGCACCGGGTTGGGCGCGGTCTGACCCAAGCCGCAAAGCGCAGAGGCCTTAATGTTCTTGGCAAGCTTTTCAAGCTTTTCAATATCGCCCGGTTCGCCCTTACCCTTGGTTATCTTGTCGAGCATCTCAAGCATTCTGCGAGTGCCTATACGGCACGGCGGGCACTTGCCGCAGCTCTCGTCAACCGTGAACTCAAGGAAGAACTTGGCTATATTCACCATGCAGTTATCCTCGTCCATAACTATCATGCCGCCTGAACCCATCATTGAGCCTATGGCGATAAGGTTATCATAGTCTATGGGAATATCGAGGTGTTCGGCGGGTATGCAGCCGCCGGACGGGCCGCCGGTCTGCGCAGCCTTGAACTTCTTGCCGTTGGGTATGCCGCCGCCTATCTCATAGATGATCTCGCGGAGCGTGGTGCCCATGGGGATTTCAACAAGGCCGGTGTTATTTATCTT
>CAZUUR010000269.1:0-2805 GCA_964622815.1 uncultured Oscillospiraceae bacterium
CGCCGCCGCATACGGTGTCTGTATATTTATCCGTGTGGACAATTATTTCAAACACCGTCTTTGTGTAATAATCAAGCCCGCGCACTATGAACGGGTCTACAACATAATCAACGCCCAGCGCGTCAAGGCACGCCTTTAGCTCCTCAAAATGCGCCTTGCACTCATCGCAGAGGCAGTCCACTATATGCGGTGCGTCCTTTGCAAGCGCCTTGCAGCCCTGCTCCTTGCAATCAAGTATCCTCAATGGATTTTTCTCAAAGCGAGTCTTGCAGGTGGGGCAAAGCTTGTCGTAATTAACTCGGAAATATTCCTTTAGCGCATCGTTATATTTGGGACGGCAATCCTCGCCGTTGCAGCCAATGCTGTTTATATGCACGCTAAGACCGGTTATTCCGAGCTTTTTAAACAGCGACAGCGCTAGAAAAATGCATTCTGCGTCCACGCTCGCCTCCGTCGCGCCGTATACCTCAACGCCGAACTGGTGATGCTCGCGCAGCCTGCCCGCCTGAGGCTTGTCATAGCGAAAAACGGGGCAGTTGAGATAATAGTATTTCTGGGGCATCGGCTCCATCTGAAGGCTGTTTTCAAGGAACATGCGCGCCACTCCCGCCGTACCCTCAGGCTTTAGCGTTATGGAGCGGTCGCCCTTATCTATAAAGGTATACATTTCCTTTTGTACTATGTCCGTCGTGTCGCCAACGCCGCGAAGGAATAGCTCCGTGTGTTCAAACACCGGCGTGCGCGTCTCGCGAAAGCCGTAGAGCGCGCATAGCTCGCGGATTAGCGCTTCAACATATTGCCATTTGTAGCTTTGCGAAGGCAGCACGTCCTTCGTGCCCTTCGGCGCTTGATATTTTGCCATATCGTCACCTCATAAAATAAAAAAATACCCTGTCCCCCATAAAATCCCGCACAGGATTTTTTTAGGGACGGGGAAAACCGCGGTGCCACCCTTATTGAATTCATGAAAGAATTCCACTTTTCGCCCGTAACGTGGGCTTTATCCGTCCGCGCATTTCCTCGCGGCGACTCGCGGTCGTCATTCGCGTGCGCATTGCTTGGGCGGCTCACAGCCAAAGACCGCCTTCTCTTGAAGTATTTTCGCGCGTTACTTATCCGTATCAAAGTCTTTTGGGTATTATAACGTTGTGCTTTGCGTCTGTCAATCGCGAAGCACGATTTTTTCCACAATTTTCACTACTTTTATTATATTGCGTGTGGAATACTTTTATTGAAAGGAGTTGATTTTATGAAAGCCATCACATTTATGGCGGGCGTTCTTTTAGGCATGGCGGCCGCGGCGACGGCAATGACAAGCGCCTATCCTGATATTCCAAGGCGTATGGCGCGTGACACAAGGCGCATAGTTAGAATGGGCAAGTGCGCCTGCAGACGCATGTTCGCTTAAAACACGAGGCGGTGCGGCGCGAATTATCCGCCGCTGCCGCCCAAGTTTGCTGTAATCTTGTTGAAATAAATACATATATAGGGTATAATACAATCAAAAGGGGGGAAGCATAATGCCAAACGATCCTACCGACACCATGCAATTTCGTATCCCCAGGGATAAAAGCACAGCAAATGAGATACTCATGAATGTTTACGCTTCCATGAAGGAAAAGGGCTACGACCCCGTAAACCAAATAGTGGGCTACCTCATAAGCGGTGACCCTACATATATAACGAGCTATAATAACGCGCGCTATCTTATTCGTATGCTTGAAAGAGACGAGCTGCTCGAGGAATTGGTTCGCTATTATGTTGAAAGCCATGACAAAGAGAAGGAGATAGCAGCTAAGTGATAAATCGCGTTTTAGCGCTCGATGTGGGAGATAGGCGCATAGGTCTTGCCGTGAGCGACGCCCTTGGCATCACTGCGCAGGGGCTTGAAACCTATAAGCGTCAAGAAAACGACCCCGAGGCGGATGCGGATTATATCATAAGCGTGGCTAAAAAGTATCAGCCGGTGCGCCTGCTATTCGGCATGCCGCGCAATATGGACGGGTCATACGGATTTCAAAGCGAGAAGGTGCGCGATTTCGCGGCAATAATTCTTTCACGCTTTAATTGCGAGTATGCTTATTATGATGAAAGGCTCACTACCGTCAGCGCGGAGCGCGTGCTCATGGAGGGCGAGCTTAATTGGCAGCAGCGGCGTAAGGTGGTAGATAAGCTGGCGGCGGTCATAATTCTTCAAGGGTATTTAGACAGCGGAGCCGCTCAGCGGTCGGCTAAGAAGGAGTAGGCTATGGAGAATATCAAGGAAGATGTCGTTATACTGCTCGATGAAGACGGCAAGGAAACCGAGTTTGAGCATATACTTACCTTCGTTTATGAAGGCGAAAGATATGTCGCGCTCTCGCCCATGGACATGGACGCGTCTTTTGATGCGGATCAGGAGCGCGAGGTGATAATGCTCAAAATAGTGAATAAAGACGGGGAGGACACCTATTCTTCAATAGATAACGAGGTGCTTCTAAACGAGGTGTTCGATGCTTTCCTTGAGCTTATGGACGAGATGGAGGAAGACGAGGATAAATAACCTCAAAATTATAAGAGCAAAAAAGTTTTTATTCAAAAGGCTTGCGAACGCAGGCCTTTTGTGCTACAATCCGTTTTGGTACGTCCCTATGGAAAGGGCGCGCCCGCGTAAATTATAACGCACCCGCAGCGGATCGGTCCGTCTCGTGCCGCGACTGTTAAAAACAGAAGCGATTTAACGGAGCGAGTTGATGCGCGGGGAGGAATAAAAACGAGGAGGTTTTTTTATGTCAGTAATTTCCATGAAACAGCTGCTTGAGGCAG
>CAZUUR010000270.1:0-2765 GCA_964622815.1 uncultured Oscillospiraceae bacterium
AGCATTCTGTTCACCGAGAAAAGCGAGCCTATATCACGCATGAAATCAAGGAAATTCAGCTCGCGCAGCCAATCGCCGTTATGCACAAAAATCGCGGCGTTCTCGCCCTCAAAATCGAGCACCCTCGCCATTTGGCTCTTAAAATTGGCGGCATTCGCGTCAAGCTCGTCCTTATCCATCATTTTGCGCATATCGCTCTTGCCCGAAGGATCGCCGATAAATGCTGTGCCGTTGCCGAGCAAAACTATGGGCTTATGCCCGCAGCGCTGCATGCGCGCCATAGTCATCAGCGATACATAATGGCCTATGTGCAGACTGTCTGCCGTTGGATCGAAGCCTATATAGAACGCAACCTTCTCCTTGGAGAGCAACTCTCTTAGTTCTTCGGGATGCGAGCACTGCTTTAGCACTCCGCGCGCTTCCAACAGATCGTACGCGTTAATCATAATTTTCGTTTCCTTTCATTAAATTTCGGGCATGCCCCCGCCCTACATTTGCCCTTAAACAACGTAGGGGAGGGTATCGACCCTCCCTAGTTTGTCGAAAAAGTTCTGTTCGCACTTTTTCGAGGTTGCAGGTTTTGCCTACTACGCTCCGCTTCGCCGGGCGGCAAAACCTGTGAAGTGAGAAAACCTGACGGTTTTCTTCCGTTCCGCCGGCAAAGCCGCCGAAGCCGGATTATGAGTCAAGGGCTGTGACCCTTGACAATCCCGGGGTCTTGACCCTCCCTAGAGTTTATAATTGTTTGATTTTAGCATACATTTCTTTACATGTAAACCCCGAAATCGCTATAAAAGCAGCTTTAAAAAGCAAATATTGAGCCCGCGCCGCCCGAGTGCAGGAATAGCACCTTTTCACCCTTCTTTATAACATCGCGCTTTATAAGCTCGATAAGCCCCGCCATAGTCTTGCCCGTATACACAGGATCGAGGAAAACTCCCTCGCTGCGAGCCATTTTTTCTATGGCCGCGTTGCCCTCCGGTGACGGAATAGCGTAGCCCTCGCCATACCAATAAAGAATATCCACATTTTCGGCTGATATATGTATCGGTGCGCCAATAATGTCGGCGGTGTCGTTCACAAGCTCTGAAACAATATTTTCAAATGGGTCTGGGCAGACCGCAACGCCATTTACATGCGTTTGAGGAGAATACAAAAGCGTGCCGAGCAAAAGCCCCGCCAATGTGCCGCCGCTGCCCGCCGTTGCAACCACTCTATCGAATTTAATGCCCATTTTATCCGCCTGCGTATAAAGCTCTCTTGCGCACTCAAGATAGCCAAGAGTGCCAAGCGGGACGCTGCCGCCCACGGGGATTTTATATGCTTTATGGCCGTTCTTATGAGCCTCAATACAATATTCGTCCATGGCAGCATAAACATCGTCATAGCTATCGGTATCAATAAAGCGAACGTCTGCGCCCATGAGCTTATTGAGCTTTTGATTGCCCTTTAGCTCGGTTACGCCGCGCTTTTTAAGCATCAAAACAGGCTCAAGCCCTGCTATGCGCGCGCAGGCAGCCGTGAGCATAGCATGGTTTGACTGCGCGCCGCCCGCCGTTATAACGGTGTCCGCTCCGTTTTTAATGGCGTCCGCCATCAAAAACTCAAGCTTCCTCACCTTGTTGCCGCCTAGAGCGACGCCTGTCATATCGTCACGCTTAATATATATATCGCGCTCAAGCTCAGAAGATATATTGGTGAGCATATACAAAGGCGTTTCGCCGAGCATAAAGCGCATGCGCGGGAACTGCGAGGTGTAGTTGACGTTAATCATTATCGAGTCCTTTCATGGAAAGTATGTCGAGCGTGGCAAAATAGTCGCGCGGCGTTTCGGCGCGGCGTATAAGCTCAACCGAGCCGTCCTCCTTTAAAAGAAGCTCCGCGCTCTTTAGCTTGCCATTATAGTTATAGCCCATCGAGAAGCCGTGCGCGCCGGTATCGTGGATAATAAGCCTGTCGCCGCGCTCTATAACCGGAAGCGGCCTATCTACGGCAAATTTATCGTTATTTTCGCACAACGAGCCTGAAACATCGTAAACCTCGGTGAGCGGAGCATTTTCCTTGCCGCTCACGGTGATATGATGATATGCGCCGTACATAGCCGGACGCATGAGGTTGGCCGCGCATGCGTCAACACCTATAAATGTTTTATGGGTGCGCTTTATGTGCGCCACGCTCGTTACGAGATAGCCCGCCGGCCCTGTTACATAGCGGCCAAGCTCCGTAAATACCGCCGGGTGCATATCTGTGCCGCTAAACACCTCATCGTATGCCTCATGCACCTTTTGGCCAATGAGGGCGATGTCCACGGCGTCCTGCTCGGGCAAGTACGGTATGCCAACTCCGCCGGAAAGATTTACAAACGCTATTTCCGCTCCGGTTTTTTGGTGCAGCTCACGCGCCGTTTCAAACATTAGCTTCGCAAGCGTTGGATAATAAAGGTTATCCGTCATGTTTGATGCGAGGAAGGCATGTATGCCAAAGTGCTTAACGCCCTTTTTCAATAGTATTTCATAGCCTTCAAAAAGCTGCTCCTTTGTGAAGCCGTATTTTGAAGCGCCGGGATTGCCCATTATGGCGTTGCCAAGCTTGAAAACACCGCCGGGATTAAAGCGGCAGGATATGGTTTCGGGCAGCCCGCCATGCGCCTGTAAAAACTCGATATGCGTAATATCATCGAGATTTATCGTCGCGTTAAGCTGGCGGGCATACTCGAAATCTTTTGCGGGCGTATCATTTGAGGAGAACATGATATAATCGCCCCT
>CAZUUR010000271.1:0-2752 GCA_964622815.1 uncultured Oscillospiraceae bacterium
TGCTTCGTCCTTCATTTGTGATTTTCCGGATTGAGCGGCTCAAGCTCCTTCAATACGAAGCGTCCGTCCCTGCGGACCAGCACATCGTCGAAGTACATCTCGCCGCCGCCGTATTCCTTGGTCTGTATGAATACAAGGTCCCAGTGTATAGACGATTTATTGCCGTTATCGCAATCGTCATAGCAGCGGCCGGGGGTGAAATGGAAGCTGCCCGCAATCTTTTCATCAAAGAGCGTATCCATCATGGGGCTCGTGACAAAGGGGTTCACGCCTATGGCAAATTCGCCTACAGCGCGCGCGCCCTCATCGCGGTCGAATACGCGAGTAATGCGCTCCGTATCGTTTGAGGTGGACTTTATTATGCGTCCGTTTTCAAATGTAAGCACTATATTCTCATAAGTAAAGCCTTCAAACACGCTGGGCGTATTATATGATATAACGCCGTTTATGCTGCCCACGACGGGCGCTGTAAATATCTCACCGTCCGGAATATTCAGCTTGCCAGCGCAGGGTATTGCCGGCAGACCCTTTATGGAGAAGGATATATCCGTACCCTTGCCCAGTATATGCACCTTATCGGTGCTTTCCAAAAGCTTTTTGAGCGGCTGCATGGCCTTATCCATTTTAGAATAGTCCAGGTTGCACACATTGAAATAATAATCTTCAAAGGCCTCCGTGCTCATTTTTGCCTTTGCCGTCATGCCGGGTGAGGGATAGCGCATTACGCACCATTTTGTGCAGGGTATTCTTATCCCATCATGAAGGGGCGTTGCGTACATGTTATCCACAAGCTCGACCTTCTCCATTGGAACGTCGTTAAGCTCAGAGGAGTTGTTACCGCCGCGAACGCCTATATATGCGTCCATCTCGCGCATAAGGGCACAATCCACTTCCGCCATAAGCTTATACTGCTCTTTATTTGCGCCCATTTGAAGCGCGCGGTTTATCTCGTTCTCGCGAAGCCACACAAAGGGCGCTCCGCCCGCAGCATAAGTTGCTTTGATTATTTCCTTGACGAGCGGATTGCACCCGTCGTAGGACTCAATGAGGAGCTTCTCTCCAGGTTTTATCGCGCATGAAAACTCAACGAGATTCTTTGCAAGCTTTTTTATTCTTTCGTCAACCATTTGTCCTTTTCACTCCTCACAGTTTAGTTTCTCGGATACTATATAAAGAGGACGCTTGCGCGTTTCATCATATATTCTGCCCAGATATGTGCCTAAAGCGCCCAGGGCTATAAGCGTTACGCCGTTTAAAAGCGCAAGCCCCGCCACGGCCCAAAGCCACGGCGCACAGCCCACCGTCGCGGAAACGATTATTAGCGCTGCAAGCCCAAGCGTTGAAAGAGCGCACACCGCCGCGCCAATATATGCCGGGAGCACGAGCGGCTTGTCTGAAAAGCCGAATATGCCGTCAAAGGCAAGCTTGAGCATCTTTTTTAGCGAATATTTGGTGCTGCCTGCGGCGCGTTCCGCGCGGACATATTCCACAGGCACAGCTTTAAAGCCCATCCACGCGCTCATGCCGCGAAGGAAGCGCCGCTGCTCGCGCATGGCTAAAAACACATTTGCCACCTTGCGGTCTATAAGCCTAAAATCGCCTGTATCAAGCGGTATAGGATACGCGCTCATGGAATTGAGAAGCCTGTAATAGAGGAAGGCGGTGAGTTTTTTAAACACAGTCTCGCCTTCGCGCTTTTTGCGCTTGCCGTATGCTATCTCCGCGCCATTTTCCCACGCGGTCACCATATCCGCAATTATTTCAGGCGGATCCTGCAAATCTATATCAATGATTATAAGCGCGTCGCCCTTCGCCGCGTCCATGCCCGCCGTAACAGCGAGCTGATGGCCGAAATTACGCGAAAACGATATTACCTTAACGTTTTCATGCGTGGAAGCGATTTTGCGAAGCTCCGCCATTGTGTTGTCGCGGCTGCCGTCGTTAACATAGATTATCTCGTATGCATAGCCAAGGCTCGCCATTTGCGCGTTCATGCGCTCAAAGGAAGCGGCGGTTACCTCCTGCTCGTTATATGCAGGAATTATGAGTGAAAGCGTTTTCATATCCATAAATAGATTATATACCAATTTTTGCTTTTCAACAAGTACGGCGGCAGTTTGAGCCATATAATATTTGACGTGCTGATAATTCTGCGCTAAAATAATTATATATTCAACGGCTTAATCGTTTAATTTACGGGGACAAATTATTTGGGGGATAAGTTAATGCTCAATCAGGCTCTACCGGAAGCATACCTTGCGCCGGCCTTTGCCGCCGAATTTGCGTGCATAGGCAGCGAATGCAGCGTTAATTGCTGCGACGCCAACTGGCGCATATTTGTGGATAAATACTCCTTTGCCAAGTATCACGCTATCCCCGATACGGACCCTATAAAGCTGAAATTGCAGCGCAACCTTAAAAAGCTGCCGGATTCCACGAGAACCGAGGCCACCTACGGTCAGCTTATAACGGCAAGCGGGCGCTGCCCCTTTTTAAACAGCGATAAGCTTTGCTCATTGCAGCTTCAATTTGGTGAAAGCATACTTTGCAATACATGCAAAATATTTCCGCGCATCGATTTTTTGGTGAACGGGCAGGCCTATCGCGGCATGACGACCGCGTGCGAGGCGGTGTCGCGCATTGCGCTGCCAAAAAAGGACGGCATTGATTTTGCGTATTATCCGCTAAACGACGGCACGCTGTTTCTCCCGTCCACATTCTTCTCGCGCACGAGCGACATGTTTACAAGCGG
>CAZUUR010000272.1:0-2725 GCA_964622815.1 uncultured Oscillospiraceae bacterium
GGAAAAAGGCTATCGCATAAAGCAGCTTTCGGATAAGCTGTTTGAATATTTTCTCGTGTACGCCTCGGATTGGAGCAATACGCCCTGCGAGCTTGTGGACGCGTGGACCTTCCTATCCCAAATAATTGCGGAAAACGCCTTTGAGCTTGAGGTGGCAGGCTTTTCTGTGCGCGTATCCTGCGAGCCGTTTTGCGCTGAGGCGCAGATTTCAACAGAGCTTATGCAGCGCGTGTTTGAAAACACCTTTTTAAATGTTAAAAAATATGCCGCGCAGGCGTCGCCTGTGCAAATATCATGCGTTTATCAAGCTGATTCGGCACGCGTGAGCATTAAAAACACCGTAAAAAATGAGCGTGAGCGCGTCGCCGGCACGAGGATAGGGCTTAAAACCTGCGAAAAGCTCATGCGCTTCCACGGCGGCAGCTTTTTAGCGAGCGAGGAGGCGGGCGTGTTCAGCGTGATTATTGAATTGCCGGTCGTCACCAAGCGTTCATCGTGTAAATAAAGGCGCGGGGGTTTAATTCCCCCTGCGCGATTGCTTTGCAAAGTAAAAGCCGCCGGATAACACGTCCGGCGGCCGTTTTTCAGCCTTTTATCGCGCCTGCCACAACGCCTTTTATAATGTATTTCTGGCAGAAGAGATAGAAAATAATTATAGGCACAATGCTTAGCATTATCAGCGCCATTACCGCGCCCAAATCCACATGACCGTAGCTGCCCTGCAAATACTGTATGTGTATGGGAATGGTCTTGAAAAGCGTCTTGTCGAGCACAAGGTAGGGCAGGAGATAATCGTTCCACACCCACATTATCTCAAGCACGCCAACGGATATAAACGTGGGCTTTAGCATTGGGAAAACAACGAGGAAAAATGTGCGTATAGGTCCGCAGCCGTCTATGGCGGCGGCCTCCTCGATTTCAAGGGGAATGCTCTTAACAAATCCTACGAACATGAACACCGCAAGCCCTGCGCCAAAGCCAAGATAGATAATGGGTATCGTAAACGGCGTGTCCAAATGCAGCGTGTGCGCCGTTTTTGCTAATGTGAACATAACCATTTGAAATGGCACCACCATTGAAAATACGCACGCGAAATACACTATTTTTGAAAATAGACTGTTCACCCGCGCTATATACCATGCCGCCATGGACGTGCATATAAGTATCAGTCCGGACGATAAAACCGTGATTATCAGGCTGTTTGCAACGGATTTAAGAAATGGGTATTCGCCCACCGTTACTCCGTTTGCATAGTTAGCACCGCCCACGAAGCTTTCCGCGTTTGGCAAAGCGAAGGTGGAGGTGTTTATCGCGGTGTTTGATTTAAGGGAGTTTATCAGCACGATTACAATGGGCAGCATGTAAATTATGCAGATAACGGCGAATACGATGGTAAGCGCCAGCTTTGCGTCAGTTTTGCGCTTCATTATTGCTGCACCTCCTTCTTCCTTGAGCTTGATAGCTGAATAAGTGCTATTACCGCAACGAGTATGAAGAACAACACCGCTTTGGCCTGTCCCACGCCGCGAGAGTTAGCGTTGAGATAGAAAGTATTGTATATGTTAAGCGCAAGCATTTCGGTCGATTTAATCACCGTGCCGTCCGTCATGAATATAAATGGCTGCCCGCCGTTTAGCACCATGTTTTGATCGAAAAGCTTGAAGGAATTTGTCAATGTTAAAAATGTGCATATCGTTATCGACGGCATTACCGTGGGTATCGTTATATGCCACAGCGTATGCCAGCCATTTGCACCGTCTATCTTGGCGGCCTCAATAAGGCTTTCCGGCACGGATTGCAGGCCGGCGATGTAAATTATCATCATGTAGCCTATTTGCTGCCACGCCATTAAAATTATTAAGCCCCAATAGCCATAAGTGCTGCTTAAAACGATTGATGTGCCGTATGCGGAAAGTATCCCGTCGAATATCATGCTCCATATATAGCCAAGCACTATGCCGCCTATAAGGTTTGGCATGAAAAATACTGTTCTAAATAGGTTCGAGCCTTTTATTCCGCGCGTGAGCGCGTATGCAACGGCAAAGGCCAAAACGTTTATTACGATAAGCGACGCCAGCGCCACTAGCGCCGTATACCAAAATGCGTGCACGAAACCCGAGTCGTTAAACGCCTTTATATAGTTTTCAATGCCTATCCATTTTGCGTTGCTTGTGGTGGTGAATTTGCAAAAGGACAGATAAACTCCCTTGCAGAAAGGATAAACAAAGCCGATACAAAATGCTGCGAAGGTTGGCAAAAGGAATATCGCGAACCACTTTTGTATAGGACGGCGAATAAGCCTTGAGTTCACCGCCGAGCCCGATTGCTTTTTCTTACGCTTCATATTCATCACTTAGCTCCCCTTCTAAAATGGTGGTATATCCGCCGCTCTTAGCGGATAAAGCCTAAAACAGTAATTGAAAAACTCGGTCTTTCATATTTTAGCAAATACCCTAGATGCTTTGCAATACATTTTAAAATACGGGGCGAGCGTTTCCACTCGCCCCGTAATAGGGTGTCCTATTTTATTGAGCCGCATACTGGGTAGCCCAGCCCTGAACAAACGCGGTCACAACATCGTCCCAAGATCCGCCTGCGGAGTACTGGGTGAGCGCCGCTACAACGCCAGCGCGCCAGGTGTCAACATTGGGGGTGTGGTTGAACGCCCATGTCACAACGTAGTTGCCATTTGCAAGATATGCATTGGCATCGTTGAAGAAGGTGT
>CAZUUR010000273.1:0-2710 GCA_964622815.1 uncultured Oscillospiraceae bacterium
GCCCACTACCTGGCGCGCGGCAACGTCCTGCAGGTGGTCAGCGCGCTGATCGCCCAAAACCATGACAGTATGGGCTTCAGGCGGGAATACAAGAACATGGTGCATGACCTGCTCGTGGATGGCTTCTGCGTGCAGGAGGTCGGCTATGATGTACGGGCGAACAGCGCTATCGGGCAGGCGTTCATTCGATATGTGGACTGCCGCAATATCCTGTTTGACCCGCAAGGCGAGAACATACAGGAAGGGCGCGGCGTATTTAAGATCACGGCCAAGCCGCTGGACTGGTTCGAAAAGCGGTATCCTGAATATGAAGGCGAGTTCCAGCAGGACAGCTACGAGCTGGTCGAGGACAGCGTTGTCAAGTTCGATAAAACCAAGAGCCTGCTGCTGATCGAATACTGGTGGCGCGAGTACGACGATGCCAGCGAGCGGTGGCTTGTGCATATGGTCAAGATGGCCGGGCGCAAGCTGCTGGAGGATAGCCGTGAAGAAAAGCCAGAGGGATATTTTTCATTCGGCGAGTACCCGTTCATATGCACGCCGCTGTTCCGACGCAAGGGAAGCCCGCTCGGGTGGGGATTGTGCGACATGTTCGGCTCGCAGCAGAAGTACAGCGACAAACTGGACAGCATTGTGCTAAAGAACGCGGCGCTGGCTAGTTCCATGAAGATTTTGATCACGGAATCGTCCGGGTTTAGGGCGGAGGATATCGCAGACTGGACAAAGAACGTGCATGTCGGGCAACAGATTAACGGCGTACAGTACTTTGCCAATCCCCCGCTGCCACAGTACACCGTGGAGCTTTCCCGCATGATCCGCGAGAGCATCAAGGAGGAGAGCGGCGCAAACGAGTTCAGCCGGGGTAATGTTGCATCCGGCGTAACGTCCGCCGCTGCCATTGCCGCACTGCAGGATATGAGCAGCAAGCGCAGCCGCATGATCTCCGACCAACTGCACGAGGCGTTCAAGGATGCGGTGCGATACGAAATCGAGATCGAGCGCGAGTACAACGTCGTTCCGAGGGAGGTCATGCTTACAAACGAGAGCGGTCAACGTGTGACGGCCACGTTCGAGAGCGCCATGCTCAACCGCCAAACGGCGCTGGGCAATGAGGTGCCAATAGAGTTCTTTGTTTCGATCAAGGTGGATCAGGAGAGCCGGTGGACGGTGCAGGCGCATAACGATCTGCTCATTCAGCTCATTGAGATGGGCGCGATTCCGCCGCAGCTTGCGCTGGAGCAGATGGTGTTCGAGGGTAAGGACGAGTTACTGTCCAAGATGAACCAGCAGACGCAGCAAGCGCCGGCGCAGGAGGATCAAGAAACGGATGAACAGGCGGCGCAGGAGGAAGCGCTGATGCAGGAGCTACAAGGAATGCCAACGCCCGATCAAGCGGTAGACCCATCCCAGCAACAGGCTATGCCCGAGGGCATGCCGCAGGGGATGGAGCAGCTGCCGCCCGAGGCGATAGCATAAAAACAGCGTAGGCGGCTGAAACGGCCTAGCGAGTGGCATGTTGTGCGGCATGCCATTTTTGCATTGGAGGAACACATGGAAGAAACCACGGTCAGCACTTCCGAAGCGGCAACAGCAGCAGCGGCGAGTGTAGAATCTGCAAACGTTTTCGCGTTTGCGCCTGAGCCGGTTGACGTGGCGCAGGATGAACAAGCTGTCCAGTCAGGCAGTGAGGAGACTGGCGAGGTTGCAACGGCCACAGCGGCAGATGAAGCCGACGAGGGTGGTGGCGACCCTGACCTCGACGATAAACCCCAAAAAGAAGTCGGAAAAGCGTTTGCAAAGGAGCAACGGCGTCTGAAAGAAAAGTACCAGCGTGAGTATGAAGCGAAGCTGAACAACGATCCGCTTCGCGTGGTCGGGCGACAGATTGTCGAGGACATCATGCAGCGTGACGGTATCGGCATGGATGCCGCAGCCAAGGAAGCGCAGGAACGATGGATCGAAGCCAAAGCAAGGCAGAACAACATCACCCCGGAGTTTGCACGCAGAGTGTACGGGGCAACGGCTACCCCAGAAAGAAACGGAGATTTCGATGCAGACGCGAAAGCGCAGGAGGTCATGAACGAAATTCAGTCCATGCAGCTGCCGGACGGATTCGACATGAACACTGCCATTGCTGATGAAGGGTTTGCGCAACTGCTGATCGATATGCCCACAAATGCGGCTGTACGCGTATATGCTGCAGAGCAACGGGCAAAGGCGGCACAAACGCGTGCGGAGCAAGCACCGCAGGACGTGGCAGAGAAGCTGCGTGCGCGGCAGCAGATACCGCAATCGACCAGACCACAGCGGAACGTGACCCCCGAAGTCAACTATCGCGATATGCCCACCGACGATTTCTTTGCTCTGAAGGAGAAGCTGGAAAAGAAAAGACGATGACAACAGGAGGAAAGAAATATGCCTACTCAAACCACAACCTATACCGCAGCGTTGGACAATAACAACGTACAGCGGACGTATCTCAACAAGACCTACTATGACAAAAACCTGCTCGAAATGGCAAAGACGAAGTTCGTTCATGCCGAATACGGGCAGAAGCGAACCATCCCCAAGGGGCAGGGCAAGAAGGTCGAGTTTCGGCGCTGGACACCGTTCGACCCGAAGCTGGCGCTGGCAGGGCTGACCGAGGGCGTGACCCCGGATGCTCAGGACTTGGCGCAGACCCATCTGGAGGTGACGTGCAAGCAGTACG
>CAZUUR010000274.1:0-2709 GCA_964622815.1 uncultured Oscillospiraceae bacterium
GTTTTTTCCGGTGATTGAAATACGCATACTTCATACCCCTTTCGCGCGCCGCCGCCATAATCGCTTTTGCGGAGACGCTTTTGTTCTTAATGATAGTATACCATATTTTAGCGAAATTAAATGTAATAATTGTGAAAATTACGCTAAATAATAAGGCTGCCTATTAAATATACCGCAAACGCCGCCAAATAGGCCACTGTGAGCTGATAGAGCAGCAAAAGCAGCGTGCGTTTGCCGCCGCCAAGCTCCCGCCATATCGTGGTTGTGGCTGCCATACACGGAGTGTATAATAATACAAATGTGAGAAAGCTAGCCGCCGCCGCGCCGGAGAAAGCCGGTCCAAGCGCACCGGCCACCGTTGCGGCGCCAGCCGTTGAGGCAAAGCCGTATAAAAGCGAGAGCGTGCTCACTATGGCCTCCTTTGCGATTATGCCGGTCAAAAGCGCCACGGCCGCCTGCCATGTGCCAAACCCCAGCGGCGTGAATATGGGCGCTATCGCCTTGCCCAAAATGCTAAGCAAACTGTTTTGAGGGTTTTCCACCATATTAAGCCCTGCGTCAAAGCTTTGCAGCAGCCATATAACTATGCTCATCACAAATATTATCGAGCCCGCCTTTTCAAGGAAATGCTTCATCTTTTCCCACACATGCTCGAGAGTATCGGAAAATTTAGGCATGCGATATGGCGGCAGCTCCATTACAAACGGCGCTTGTGCTTCCTTCGCGGCGGCGCGTTTTAATAATAAGCCGCTCAAAAGCGCCACGAGTATGCCGCCAATATACAGCGCGAATATAACAAGTCCGCTTGAGCGCGGGAACATGGCGCTTGCGATAAGCCCATATACTGGCAGCTTTGCCGAGCAGCTCATGAACGGCGTGAGCATAATTGTCACTCGCCTTGAGCGTTCGCTTTCAAGTGATCTGGCGGCCATTACGGCTGGCACTGTGCAGCCAAAGCCCATCAAAAGCGGGATTATGCTCTTGCCGGAAAGCCCTATTTTGCGCATGGGCTTATCCATTATAAAGGCTATGCGGCTCATATAGCCGCTATCCTCCAAAATGGAAAGGCACAAAAAGAGCAGCGCTATCTGCGGCAAAAATGTGACCACACCGCCTACGCCCGCGATAATGCCCTCAAGCATGAGCGATGAGAGCCACTGCGGCGCATGCAGCAATAGCCCGCCAACGTATGGCGCTATCACCTCGTCTATCAAAAGCCCCATAGAGTCCCTTAAAAACGCGCCGAGGGTTGAGAAGGTGAGCATGAAAATAGAAAGCATTATCAGCAAAAACAGCGGCAGCGCCAGATATTTATTTGTAAGCAGCCTGTCTATCTTGCTTGAGCGGGCTTTATTGCCAAGCGAGCTGTCCTTCTTCACCGCCTTGGCGCAAACTCGCTCAATATAGCGGTAGCGGCAGTCGGCTATATGCCCCTCACCGTCGCCAAAGGGGCTTTTTGCATCAAACTGCGCTACTATTTTTTCCACCTCGGCTCGCATGCCGTCCGTAAGCTCCAGCCGCGCAAGCGTGTCATCATCGCGCTCCAAAAGCTTCATTTCCACCCAATGCTCGCAAAGCTGTTTCTCCCTCGCGCGCTCGCCTATAAGCTCGCCTAAACGGCGATGCGCATCGCGCGTGGCCGCATCGTAAATATCGTCCGGTTCGGTGGAAAGACTGTTGTGATAAAGCGTGTGCACGGCCGCAAGCAGCTTTTTGGCCGACGCCTTTAATTCCTCAATACCCTCGCCAGTGCGCGCGCTTATTGGCACAACCGGCACGCCAAGCTCAAACGATAATCGCTCGCAGTCTATCTCGCCGCCGTTTCGCCTTACCTCGTCCATCATGTTGAGCGCTATTACCATAGGCCTGTCAAGCTCCATGAGCTGCAATGTGAGATAAAGATTTCGCTCAAGATTTGTGGCGTCAACAATGTTTATAATAGCGTCCGGCTTTTCATTTATTATATGATCTCGCGCGGCCATTTCCTCGGGAGAATATGGGGAAAGCGAGTATATGCCCGGCAGATCCACGAGCGTGGCCTCGTGGCCGAGCGCGAAAACGCCGTCCTTGCCGCCCCCGCGTATCCGGCCCTCTTTTTTTTCAACCGTTACGCCCGCGCGATTGCCAACATATTCTCTTGCGCCGGTCATGGCGTTAAAAAGAGTGGTCTTGCCGCAGTTGGGGTTGCCCGCCAGTGCGAACTTGAGCGATTTATCATCAGCCAGTTTAGGAGTCTTGAGCGCCGTCATGCACGCGCCGCCGCACTTGCAGCCGGCGCAGCTTGCACCGCATGAGTGAGTGACAAACCTCGCTATCGTGGCGGCGCGATTATGGCTTTCCAAATCCGTCTCGTATACGCCGCTTTTATGCTTCGCTGCAGCAGTTTTGTCAAGCTCGCTCGCATTCGCCTTGCATTTTGCCGCCTCCTCGTCCGTTAAAAGGAATATCTGCCGCGCATCGGCAAGCCTGAGCGAAAGCGTGTATCCGCGCACCGATATTTCTATTGGGTCGCCCATTGGCGCGCGTCGCTCAAGCGTGACAGGCGTAAGCGGCGTAAGCCCCATATCCTGTATATGCCGGCGGGTGCGCCTATCCATTGTGCTGATCCTTCCGATAATTGCGCTCTGCCCTTGGTCGAGCGCGTCAAGTGTTCTTACTTGCATTTTTGTAACCATTGCTTTCGTCTTGCGAAAGCTTCCTTTCTTTGGG
>CAZUUR010000275.1:0-2705 GCA_964622815.1 uncultured Oscillospiraceae bacterium
CTTCAGGAAGTACACATAACCGACGGTGACCTTGTTATCGAAGCGCTCGCCGGTGCGACCATCGTAGAGGATCGTCTTGCCATCGGGGGCGATTTCAGCCTTCTTCATCAAATCGAAGATTTCTTCGTTGGTGATACCGTCAAAGACTGGTGTCGCCAATTTTAAGCCGAGTTTCTTGCAGGCTAGACCGAGGTGAATTTCAAGGATTTGTCCGATGTTCATACGGGATGGAACGCCGAGGGGATTGAGCATGATGTCAATGGGCGTGCCGTCAGGTAAGAACGGCATGTCTTCAACTGGCAAGATGCGCGAGATAACGCCTTTATTACCATGGCGTCCTGACATCTTATCTCCTTCGGAGATTTTACGTCTTTGGACGATGTAGACGCGAATGACTTCATTAACTCCCGGTGGAAGCTCGTCGCCATTTTCTCTTGTAAATATCTTAGCATCGACAATAATACCATATTCGCCGTGAGGAACCTTTAAAGAAGTATCTCTGACTTCTCTTGCCTTCTCGCCAAAAATAGCACGTAATAATCTTTCTTCTGCTGTCAGCTCAGTCTCTCCCTTAGGAGTTACTTTACCAACAAGAATATCACCGGCACGTACCTCTGCACCAATACGGATAATACCTCTTTCATCCAAATCCTTTAGTGCGTCTTCGCCAACACCGGGAACATCTCTTGTAATTTCTTCAGGTCCGAGCTTAGTATCACGAGACTCTGCTTCATGCTCTTCGATATGAACAGAAGTATAAACATCTTCCTGTACAAGTCTTTCACTCAGTAGGACAGCATCCTCGTAATTGTAACCTTCCCATGTCATAAATGCGATCAGAGGATTCTTTCCAAGTGCGATTTCACCATTAGCTGTAGATGGACCGTCCGCAATGACCTGTCCTGCTTCCACATGCTCACCCTTTACAACAATCGGTTTCTGGTTATAGCAGTTGGACTGGTTACTTCTCATAAACTTTGTCAAACGATAGGTTTCTTTTGTCCCATCATCATAAGCCATCATAATTTCATTAGAAACAGAGCGCTCAATTGTTCCGGCTTTCTTAGCTACAACACATACACCCGAGTCAACAGCGGCCTTTGGTTCCATACCTGTTCCTACAACAGGAGCCTCAGTAATCAACAGAGGAACAGCCTGACGCTGCATGTTTGAGCCCATCAGAGCACGGTTTGCATCATCATTTTCCAAGAAAGGAATCAATGCTGTTGCAACAGAGAATACCATCTTAGGCGATACATCCATAAAATCAAACATTGCTTTATCATATTCCTGAGTCTCTTCTCTGTAACGACCAGAAACAGAATTCTTGACAAAATGTCCGTCCTTGTCCAAAGGCTCATTTGCCTGTGCAACATGGAAATTATCCTCTTCGTCTGCAGTCATATAAATAACTTCATCTGTAACAACCGGATTTTCCGGGTTAGAATGATCAATTTTTCTATATGGAGCCTCAACAAAACCATATTCGTTAATTCTTGCATAGCATGCAAGAGAGTTAATCAAACCGATGTTAGGTCCTTCAGGTGTCTCAATAGGACACATTCTTCCATAATGGGAGTAGTGAACATCTCGAACCTCAAATCCGGCTCTGTCTCGTGACAAACCGCCAGGTCCCAAAGCAGAAAGACGTCTCTTATGTGTCAACTCACCAAGTGGGTTGTTCTGATCCATGAACTGCGACAACTGGGAAGAACCGAAGAACTCCTTCACTGCAGCAGTAACAGGCTTAATATTAATCAATGCCTGTGGTGAAATACCCTCCAGGTCCTGTGTTGTCATTCTTTCACGTACAACACGCTCAAGTCTGGAAAGACCAATTCTATACTGATTCTGTAACAGCTCTCCAACAGCACGGATACGTCTGTTACCCAAATGGTCAATATCATCATCCTTGCCAATTCCATATTCCAGATGGATATTATAGTTAATTGAAGCAAGAATATCTTCCTTTGTGATATGCTTCGGAATCAATTCATACACATTACGCTGAATCGCTTCACCAAGTGCTTCTGCATCATCTGCATACTCTTCAAGAAGCTTTGCAAGTGCTGGATAATATACAAGCTCAGTAATTCCAAGCTCTCGCGGATTACAATCTACAAAATTAGTAATATCAACCATCATATTGGAAAGAACCTTTACATTTCTCTCCTCTGTCTGGATGTATACATATGGTACAGCTGCATTCTGAATCTGATCTGCAATCTCAGCCGTAACCTTTGTTCCTTTTTCAGCAAGAATCTCACCTGTAGAAACGTCCACAACATCCTCAGCCAAAATCTGATGTCTGATTCTGTTTCTAAGCGCAAGCTTCTTGTTAAATTTATATCTGCCTACCTTGGCTAAATCATATCGTCTGGGGTCAAAAAACATTGCATTAATTAAGCTCTCTGCACTTTCAACAGTCAGGGGCTCACCCGGTCTAATCTTCTTATATAATTCAAGAAGACCTTCCTGATAATTCTCTGCTGTATCCTTTGTAAAGGATGCCATAATCTTTGGCTCATCACCAAATAAATCAATAATTTCCTGATTTGTACCAATACCAAGAGATCTGATCAGAACTGTAACCGGTACTTTTCTCGTTCTGTCCACACGCACGAAGAACACATCATTGGAATCCGTTTCATATTCCAACCATGCACCTCTGTTAGGGATTACTGTTGAAGAGAACAGTCTTTTAC
>CAZUUR010000276.1:0-2699 GCA_964622815.1 uncultured Oscillospiraceae bacterium
TATGCGTGACCTCGCGCTCAAGCACGACCTAAACTTATATATCCACCTGAGTGAAACCAAGGCCGAGCATGATGAGTGCTTGGCAAGACGCGGCGTAACTCCCGCCCGCGCTTTTTATGAGCACGGCGTCTTTGATGCGCACACCACCGTGGCGCACGGCGTATGGCTAAGCGATGAGGATATGGATATTCTTGCGCAAAACAGCGTGAGCGTGGCGCATTGTCCCGTGTCAAACCTGAAGCTTGGCAGCGGCATGGCGGATATAATTAAGCTTAAAAAGCACGGAGTAAATGTGGCGCTTGGCACTGACGGCTGCTGCTCCAATAACACTCACGATTTGTTCGAGGAGATTAAGCTTGCCGCGCTTGTGGCCAAGGGGCTTTATTTAGACCCTGCGGTGATGAGCGCTTATGAAGCGCTTGAGCTTGCCACAAAAAACGGCGCGCAGGCGCAGCGGTTCGCGGGCGGAGTGATAGAAACCGGCCGGCCGGCCGACATAATTTTAATCTCGACTGATGCACCCTCCATGTGCCCTGTATATGAACCCGCCGCCGCGGCAGCGTATGCGGCGAACGGGCGCGACGTTTATCTCAATATGGTAAACGGCAGGATACTGTATGAAAACGGTGAATTTACCACCATAGACATAGAAAAAACGCGTGCGGAGATAGAGAACTATGCCGTGCCGCAAATATTGAAGGAGCAAAAGCTATGATCACCTTCGACCAAATAAAGCACGACCCCAACATACAATCGTATATCAAAAAGGCGGACGAATCGCTCGTGGCGCTTGGCTACACTGAGCATAGCTTCGCGCATGTCACCAAGGTGGCGGCAGTGGCAAAATATATATTGGAGACTATGGGCTATGATGAAAAGCTAATAGAGCTTGCGCAGATAGCGGGCTATCTGCACGATATAGGCAATGTGGTCAATCGCAAGGATCACGCGCAGAGCGGCGCGGTTATGGCATTTAGAATACTCGATAGAATGGGCGCAGGGCCGGAGGATATTGCGGAAATTATCTCCGCCATAGGCAATCACGACGAGGGCACAGCCTATCCCGTAAGCCCTATTGCGGCTGCGATAATACTTGCCGATAAAACTGACGTGCGCTACTCTCGCGTGAGAGCCACAGACCCAACCCTGTTCGATATTCACGATCGCGTCAATTTTGCCGCGCGTGACGCCTCCACCGTGATAGACGAGGCACGCGAGAACATCACGCTTTCGCTAACGATAGATATACAGTATTGCTCCGTTATGGATTATTTTGAAATTTTTCTCCAGCGCATGCTGCTGTGCCGCCGCGCGGCTGAGGCGCTGAAGCTCAAATTCAGGCTCGTTATAAATGGTCAAAGCCTACTGTAATGCCGCATATTAGGACTATGCTAAAGTTGCCAAAGCGGGTGTGTAATGCTATAATTAAATCTAATGGTGATATAGTATGGTGGAAAATTTTGATTTAGGCGACCGCATAATAATGAAAAAGCCGCATGCCTGCGGAGCTAACGAATGGGTGGTAACGCGCACCGGCGCGGACGTGAAGCTTAAATGCGCGTCCTGCGGGCGCATAATAATGCTCGACAGGCTTGAGTTTATGAAGCGAGCCAAGAAAAATCTTGGTGTGCAAATGAAGGAAGGCGAAAGCTTTGGAAGATAAAAAGCTGATAAAAAATCTGCAAAAGCGCTCCATGAAGCGCCACGAAAAGGATAAGCCGTATAAGAGCGCGGGGGACAGGGAGTTTGTGCTGTATCTCGCGGCGGTGCTGATAATCGCGTTTGCGATAAGACTATTTGTGTTTGAACCTGTGCGCGTGGACGGAGCGTCTATGTATGACACGCTGCTCGACGGCGAGCGAATGGCCGTTGAAAAGGTGACGTATATGCTAGAGCGGCCCAAGCGCGGCGATATAATTATATGCTTCTATCCGGGGTACACGGTAAGCTGCGTAAAACGGGTTATAGGTCTGCCGGGGGACACCGTTGAGGTAAGCTACGGGCAGCTTTATATTAACGACGAGCTTATAAACGAAGATGAATACATTGATGAAATGATGCTCCGCGATTATCAAAAATCCATCGTTCCGGAGGACTGTGTGCTGGTGATGGGTGATAACAGAAACGGAAGCCTTGACAGCCGCTCGGCCACCGTTGGCCCCATACCATATTATAGAATAGTGGGCAAGGCGCGCGCAGTAATTTTTCCGCTGAGCGACATTAGACCGCTGTGAAGGATTGATATTGCGAAATGCAAAATGCTACTGTATAATTAAATGATGAATAGGCGTTGAGTATAGCTGTCAACGCCGCCGCGTATATGGGAGGGAATAAATGCACCAGAGTTACATAGTAAGGCAGCCCATACATGATAAAGATCTCAAGGCGTGGGCTTATGAGATACTTTACACTAATCCCGACGCGCCAAGCGAGGAAGCTCAGGATGAGAGCGAAGCCGCCACCGCTATTGAAACGTTTTTGTCAAACTATTCGGCGGAGGCGAGCGCGGAAGATGTGAAAAAGCGCATATTCATGACGTTTACGCCCAATCTTATCGAGCGCAATGTGCCCAGCATATTTAGGCCTGAAACAATGATTGTGCAGATAGACGACGAAATAATTCTCAATGAAAGAGCGCTCGGCATGGTGGGTCAGCTTCGTGCTCAGGGCTATAAGGTGGCGCATGTGGGCTTTGATTT
>CAZUUR010000277.1:0-2696 GCA_964622815.1 uncultured Oscillospiraceae bacterium
AGCTCAAGATCAAAGAGCGCGGCAACACTGTAACCATCGGTGCAGTCCATAGGCGGAATGTTCCTGCCGTCGTCGCCGGCGGGGAAGTTCGTCCAAACGGACTCGTTCACAGCGTGGAACTTGTCAGGGCGATACATGAGCGAGAAGCTCGGTACATCGGTAAGGTATATCTCAACCGCACGGGTATAAAGCTCTTTTACCTTGGCGGCGTCGGTCTCGACGGGGATAGCCTTTATGATCTCGTCGAGCTCGGCATTGCTGTAGTGACCCCAGTTGCCCGACCAGTTGCCTTCAACACCGTTGAACTCGCTGGACATAAGCATGCGGACACGACCCCAGGGCTGCGCGGGTGTGGCGGAATCCGTCCACATCATGAATATATCGTATTCGCTCTGGGTGGCGGCTGTAACAACGGTCTGATAAACGGACCATTCGGGGAATTCGGTGGTAAGGTCAATGCCTATCTTCTGACCGGCCGCGGCGACTATTTCCATAGCGGCCTGCCAATCGGTCCAACCGTTGGGAGCGCATACGTTGAAGGCAAGCTTCTCGCCATTGTATTCGCGATAGCCGTCGCCGTCATTGTCTACGATACCGGCGGCATCAAGCATGGCCTTAGCGCCTTCTACATCGTTGCCCGCCCACTGGAGGTTCTTGGCGGCTATTGCTTCGTGGTCATACATGGCCTGCTCGCCGGCGGTGGGGTTCATGAGCGAACGCGGCACGTCCTGGAATTTGGGGGACTGGCCGGTCATAGCGTTGGTGTTTATCGCATCGTAATCAACGGCTATGGCTATAGCCTTGCGGATAACGGCATTGTCAAGACCCGCGACACCGGTGTTAAACCATGCGGTGGGCATATTGACGCATATACCGTATGGAGCTTCATCGAGATAAGTGGAGATGGGCAGACCCTCTTTCTCCCACAGATCCTGAATGTTGGATATGAACTGCTGGCAAACATCGACCTCGCCTGCCGCAAATGCAACCTGGCCTGCCGGGTTATCAGCATAGATGGTGTGAGCAAGATACTTGGGCGTGGGAAGCTTGCCCCACATGGAGGCGTCCTGTCCCCAATAGTTATCATCGCGGATAAGAACGACCTTCTGGTCATCGGCGAAATACTTGGTGTACGGGCCAGACCAAACTACGTCGTCAGCGGGATCCTGCTTGAGATTGTCGACGGTGCAGCGAGCTTCAAGGGTCTGTATCCAGGCTTTTTGAAGCACATACACCTGCTCTATGAAGCAAGTCACCTGCAACGGGTTTACGGGAACACCCGCATCGGTCATTTTGGAATTTACCTGAATGGTGGACGCGTCAAGCGCGACTACGCTATCAATATAGGGAGCGAAGCCGGTGCCCTGAGCGTTTGCATACTTAACGCAGCTATCCCAAGTATAGGCGAAATCGTCGGCGGTGATGGGCGTGCCATCGCTCCACTTAGCGGCCGCTTTGATCTTAATGGTAACGCTGGACTGGTCGGCTGCCCAAACGGGATCGCCGTCTGCTATCAATGGAATGAGAGAACCGTCGAGCATGTTGTACATATACAGCGTCTCGAACATCGGGATACGGGAACCGCCGGCCGCCTGGGCTATGGCCATGGCATTGTTCATATCGTCGGACAAGGGATTCCAGCCATTGACGGCGCCCCACTGCTGACCCGCGAAATACAGCGTCTCATTACGGGGAAGCTCGCCGGTGGGTTCAGCGGGAGCCGCAGACTCGGCGGGAGCGGGTTGGGTTGAAGCCGCGGGCTCGGCGGGAGCGGGCTGAGTTGACTCCGCGGGTGCAGACGGCTCCGTGGGAGCTGCCGCAGGAGCTGTGCCGCAAGCTGCGAACGCGCTAACAACCATTATGAGTGCAAGCACGAGAGCGGTCACTTTCCAAGTTCTCGTTTTCATTTCTTTTCCTCCTGTTTTTTTTCTTAAATCGGCGGATGTTATCCGTCAATAGTTGATCAGATATTTATGTTCTTCACCGTTTCCCCGTCCTGCACGCGGCCGGGAATGACTATGCGTTTTGGGAAATAGGTATTTGGCCTCTCAATAGCTTCAACCAGCAATCGCGCCGCCTCGACGCCTATTCTATCCGTATCCTGAATAAGTGTGGTAAGACGAGGTCTGAATACGCGGCTCAGGATTATTCCATCGTAGCCTACCACGCTTATATCGTCCGGTATGCTTAAACCATGCTTTTCAATTTCGTTCATGCCGCCAATATATGAAAAATCGTCCGGATAAAAAATGCATGTCGGCCTGTCTTTTAATTCGAGTATGCGCCTGGTGGCGAGCCCGCTCGAACGCGGGTCGTGATAATATGCGCTAAGCACATAATCGTCGGGCACTTCAACATTCAATTCGCCCAGCGTCCTATAAAACGTGGCGAGTCTCGTGCGGGTTACCGCCGTGTCCTCGCCGTGTATAAACGCTATTTTTCTGTGACCCTTTAAAAAAACGTGCCTTACAAGCGCTTCCATGCTCTGCGCGTTATCGGAGAGCACCGCGCCGCAATTATCGAAAATATAGGCTTTAGCAAAATGAGCTATTTGGAGCACTGCCGTTATCGCAACTGCGACGGCGCGGTGATAGCCAGCGGAGAATTCAGCGATCCTGCGATAGTGGAGCTTGCAAACAGCTCAATACCTGTTGTAACGATAGATTATATTTTCGATAATTGCGGCGCGGTGCTCT
>CAZUUR010000278.1:0-2668 GCA_964622815.1 uncultured Oscillospiraceae bacterium
CCATATAAAATCACATGCTTGACTTCGCTTGAAAGCTCCTTAAATGGGGTGTCGAGTGAAAACCCGTATTCCTTGGCCAGCGCCGCGTAGAACATGCCTGCGCCGCTTTCGCCATTGGTATTCTGCCAACCGGTGACCGCCACCGCGCCTTTATTTATTGATAAACAATCGTTTGGCACAACGAGCGCCGGGTCAAGCTTTAGCTGCATGCCCAGACCCGTGCATGTTGGGCATGCGCCATAAGGATTATTAAATGAAAACATGCGCGGAGCAAGCTCCTCTATGCTTATGCCGCAATCGGGGCAGGCATAATTCTGCGAAAAAAGCAGCTCCTCGCCATCTATCACGGCCACCTTGGCAAGCCCTGCGCCCGATGCAAACGCCGTTTCAAGCGATTCTGTGAGGCGCTGCTTAGAATCGGGGCGCACAATGAGCCTATCGACTATAACATCTATAGTATGCTTTACCTTTTTATTAAGCGCAGGCACTTCGTTTATATCGTAAACCGTCCCGTCCACGCGAACGCGCACATAGCCTTCCTTGCGTATGCTTTCAAAAAGCTTTGTATACTCGCCCTTTCGCGCACGAATGACCGGCGAGATAACCTGTATGCGCGTCCCCTCGCCAAGCGCAGACACCTGCTCTACCACCTGATCTATTGTTTGCCGCTCTATCCTTTTGCCGCACACCGGGCAATGCGGTATGCCTATGCGTGCGTAGAGCAGCCTTAAATAATCGTGTATCTCCGTTACCGTGCCCACGGTAGAGCGCGGATTATTTGAGGTGCTCTTTTGATCTATAGATATGGCAGGAGAAAGCCCTTCGATATAATCAACGTCCGGCTTTTCCATTTGCCCTAAAAACTGTCTCGCGTAAGAGCTAAGCGATTCAACATAGCGGCGCTGACCCTCGGCATATATGGTATCAAAAGCGAGTGAGGATTTGCCCGATCCGGAAAGCCCCGTCATCACGATGAGCTTATCTCGCGGCAATGTGAGCGATACGTTTTTTAGATTGTGAACTCTTGCACCCTTTATTTCTATCGTGTCGTTCTTCATAGGTTACTTCAATTCCCTCATTTCCTTGTTCTGGCTCGCGCCCTCTTTTTGCTGCCAGGCATGCCGGGAGCTATCTTTGCGTGCTGTGTGCTCTCGCCGGTGAGCGAGAAAAGCTTATCACGAAGCTTTGCAGCCGTTTCAAAGTCCAGCTCAGCCGCGGCCTGACGCATTTGCTCGCGCAGAATGCTTATCATCTTTTCCTGCTCGGCGAGCGTTAGCGCTGCCTTGGCCTCCTTATCATCTTTATGGGTTATCTCGATAAGGCCGTGAACGGTCTTTTTAATGCTCTGAGGCGTTATGCCGTTGGCCTCGTTATATTGCTGCTGCTTTTTGCGGCGTCTATCCGTTTCATCAATGGCGCGGCGCATGGAATCGGTTATCACGTCCGCATACATTATCACGCGACCCTCCACGTTTCGCGCGGCGCGGCCGATCGTTTGTATTAGCGAGGTAGTGGAGCGAAGGAAGCCCTCCTTATCGGCGTCAAGTATGGCCACAAGCCCTACCTCGGGCAGATCCAAGCCTTCGCGCAGAAGGTTTATGCCAACGAGCACGTCAAACTCACCCAGCCTAAGATCGCGGATTATTTCCATGCGCTCCATAGTTTCAATTTCAGAGTGCATATATCTCACCCTCACGCCCATCGAATCCAAATACTCGGTGAGCGATTCGGCCATGCGCTTTGTGAGCGTGGTTGCAAGCACACGGAAGCCCTTGTGAGCCATGCGTTTTATCTCGCTTAAAAGGTCGTCCACCTGACCCTTAACAGGGCGAACCACTATTTCGGGGTCAAGAAGCCCGGTGGGTCTTATTATCTGCTCCGCCACACGCGAAGCTTTTGAAAGCTCGTATGCATCGGGAGTCGCGCTGACGCATATCATCTGCGTTATGCGACCATTAAATTCATCAAATTTAAGCGGCCTGTTATCATAAGCCGATGGCAGGCGGAAGCCATATTCAACGAGGTTTGTCTTTCTGGCGAGGTCGCCGCGATACATAGCGCGCACCTGCGGCAATGTGACGTGCGACTCGTCTATCATGAGCAAAAACTCGCCCTTGGGGAAATAGTCTATTAACGTAAAAGGCGGCTGGCCCGGCTTTCTGCCGTCAAAATATCTGGAATAATTCTCAATGCCCTGGCAATAGCCTATCTCGCGCATCATCTCCATATCGTAGGTGGTGCGCTGCTCTATGCGCTGCGCCTCGATAAGCTTATCCTGCGCCTTGAACTCCTCCACCCGCTTATACATATCGGCCTCTATCTCGCCTAAAGCGGCCTCGAGCTTATCGCGGCCTGTTGCATAGTGCGAAGCGGGGAATATGGCAACGTGCGACCTATTTGTGAGTATCTCGCCCGTGACAACGTTGATTTCGGATATTTTTTCTATCTCATCACCGAAAAATTCAATGCGGAGCGCTTTATCGGACCAATTCATGGGGAATATATCGAGCACATCGCCCTTTGCCCTGAAAGTGCCTCGCGAAAAATCAATATCGTTGCGCTGATACTGCACATCAACAAGCTTTTTCATAACGTCGTTGCGCTCTATATTCATGCCCTCGCGGAGCGATATTGAAAGACGCATGTATTCCTCGGGATCGCCCAAGGC
>CAZUUR010000279.1:0-2658 GCA_964622815.1 uncultured Oscillospiraceae bacterium
CCGAACATTATTGAGAAGGTCATCTTCTCAGAGTTTATTAAATATTTTGTTCGGATTTTCTGGACAATTATAAAGGCCGGACCCAGAAAAGCAACAAGGTTAAATAGACTTAAATCAAATGATACAGCAATACAAGTCAGGCATATGGCTGCTAATATTGAAAAAATTATAATCCTCTTTATTTCTCGCTTTTCAAATACTTGATATTGATACTGCATATGCATAATTAAAAGCCATGATTTCAACTATAAATGTAATAAATAATTTCTTGTACAATAGGCTTTACGGATTAATTCCCTACAAATCCTGCTTTCGCATAATAATAAGAGGGCAGCGGTATTTGCATAATAGAATGAGGTAATAATTTCAGATCAAGTCTTATAGAGCAATGATTGTTTATTTACAATATTCTTGACCATGTTGTGAAATTATGTTGTTTTGTCAGGAAATTTTTTTGAACTTTAGGTTGTCTTTATTTTTTCTTCAGTTATTTCAATTACTAATCAATAGTTTAATATGGAAAACACTAATGTTTCTAAAAGCTTGATATTAATTTCAAAGCTTTTGATTATAACGCTGTTGTCTGCTTTTTTCTTCTCTTTTAATTCCCCTCAGGAAAATCCGCAAAAAAAGGGAATTGTGTTTCCAAAGGGAGCTTCAGTCATATCTCTTAGAAATGATAATAAATCTGTGCTTTACGTACCGGGCTGCCGGGATGGCTTGATGGTGGACGATATAAATAATCTGCATGGCGATAACTGGACATTTTATCTGATTGGAAAAATCAACTCCTTAGAGGAGGTCGATACTAAACCATACTGTTCGTCATCCAGGATTGCACTAAGGGCTGAGCATGGATATGTTGCCTGCTACTCAGAAAGTGGATATGCAGATGTGTATGTAAGGCTGATGGTTACTGAAATGATTTCAAACAAGGATAATGAAGTGATAGGGGCAACAATATTGTATCAAACTCCATATAAAACCTCTTACGATTTACAAAGGGAGGCAAAGGTAAAGGAAGAACTTGAGGCGCAGAAAATATTGTGGAATGGCAAAACTGTTCCTGATCCCATATTAAGGAAAATAGTTTTAAATACTTTTGACGAAAATAGAAATGGGATAATAAGTGAAAAAGAGGCTGCAAAAAATGACGGGCTTATAATTGACGACCCTGAGATAAAATCGGTTTTGGGAATTGAATATCTTGAAGGACTAACATCTATAAAAATTGATGGTTTATCATTATATCACCCCATTGACATCTCTTTACCAAATCTGAAAAAGGTTGAAATAAAAAATTTAAAATCTTCAAATACCTTAATTAAAATTTCAAATTGCAAAAGCCTTGATTCTATTCACATTGGTCATTGCTATACCGATAAGATTATTGTAGAAAATTGTGAGAATTTGACCTGGCTTGACTTTGATTCACATTATGTCACAAATGTTTATTCATTAGAGATTTTGAATTGTAATAAACTTAGCATAATCAGTAATCTCGATATCGGAGGCAAATTTCTAGTAATTGATAACTGTAAGAGTATTGAGAATATAGCCCTTGACAGGTTTGAATTCAATAATATTAAAATAGCTAACTGCCCGGATTTAAAAAGTATAATTCATGATGGCTCTGAATGGAGGTCTGAAAAATATGGCTTACATACATTCAATATTTCGAATTGCGGTAATTTAGAGAAAGTGGAGATTTTGATGGCTTATAATCTTATGAAGTATTTGGATCTCTCCGATTGTACAAATCTAAAAGAGCTTAATTTAAATTGTTCTGATTTAAAGGGATTCAAAATTTTTGATCAAAATTTAGAAAAAATTAAAATTGACAATATTAAAATTAAAGACCTGGATTTCAGCAATTATCCAAAACTAAAGCAATTTGAGCTATTTAATAGTTCGGTAGCAAATTTGACAATATCCCAATGCGAAAATCTTGAAAATATTATTGCTGAACGAAACGACTCTCTAAATACTGTACAGATAAGCACTTGCACTGTACTTGATACAATCTCACTTACTTATAACAAAGTACTGAGCACGTTGATTGTTAAAGACTGCGGTAACCTTGACAGAATCTTCTGCCCTAATAATAATCTTTCAAATCTTGAGGTAACCAGTTGCAATAACTTGAGAGATTTACTTTGCTGGAATAATAATCTGAGTTCTCTATATTTGGCAGATTTAGAAAACCTTGAAAAGTTAAATTGCTCTTTTAATGAAAAAATTACCAATCTGGATATTGCAAGAAATCCAAAATTAAAAATGGTTCATTGTGATTTTACAAAAATTACAGAACTTGATATTAGTAAATCAGAGCAGTTAGACTGGGTTTATTCATATGAAATTGATGATTATAGAAATCCACTATCCATACCTTTCGCGGAAACAGGTTTCAAAACCCTATGGGTAAACGAAAATCAAAGAGTTACGGTAAAATCGCAAAGTGGGAGTAAATCGATTTCTTTTGTTGACAAAAATTTTAATAAAAAATTGTTGCTCCCTACACGCTGGGATTCTGCAAAACAAGAGGTTATACCTTTCACAGAAAAGGATCTTGATTTCAAGATAAAGGTTAAAAAATAGCTGGCTTACAACAGACCTGACATTTCCCAGATGGTCTGTTATGTTGTACTGGCGTATGTA
>CAZUUR010000280.1:0-2633 GCA_964622815.1 uncultured Oscillospiraceae bacterium
AACCCTGCGCGTTTGTTATGTCACGGCGTATCATCACACCCCCACCTTTCCAGCCCTCCACACCTCTGTCCACGCCGCGTCATACATCACCAGGACACCGCTGTCGCGCCCCATGTATACCGCGCTGCGTGGCACCGTTACCCCGGCGTATTCCCCGTCAGCCTGCGTCTGTACGCGGTTGAGGTTTACCCGGGCCAGCGCCCGGTTGCGGTCGCTGATGTGCCCCCGGTTGAACTCCTTCCCCTGCATGGCCGCGCCCTCGATGGTAGAGGCAAACGGCGCGCCCGCAGCAGCCCGGTTGACGATCAGCTTTGTGACGGCCAGCTTTTCCGCGTCCGTGTTGCACTCCGCCCAGTAGACGGAGGCCAGCGCATCGATCGTGCCCGAATCCCATTCGTATTCGCGGCATGCCGGTTCAATCGTCGGCGGCGCGGTTGGGGTAGGTGTTGGCAGAACGTCAATCACGATGATCTCGGGTTCGGCCAACGCAACGGTCGGCAACAGCATCGCAGCAACAATTATCATGCATAAAAAACGCTTCATCTTGCTTCTCCTTCCAAAATCCTGATAATCTCGGTTCCTGTGTCCTTCTTCTCGCAGAATTTCCATGTTAAATCGTATCGCTCGGCCATCGTGCGCATCATCTTGGCGAGCTGAGCGCCTGTGGTCGCTTTTGGTGATTGCCGTATTCTTGGGTTTTTCCAACATTCAACGTTTTCCAACGTGTGTATGCCGCTCCCGTGTTCAACAAGAATTACCAGCCGTATGCCGGCTTCCTGCGCCCTGACACACTCCGCTCTGAATCGCTCGTGCTCTTGGCACAAATTTCCGCATACCTCGATGAGATTCTGCTTTCGATCTACCACTAGGCGCGGATTGTCCAGCGAACAGTAATCGCCCACCCACAACTTTGAAACGTAAAACCGCACCGCCGCCTGCGTAAATGCCACCTTAATTCCCTCGATGGCGTGCTGGTGCTCTCGGCTGTCTATCTGGATTGTCATGCGTCACCATCCAAATCCACGAGCAGGTGTGAAAGATGCTCGTCGGTCATGTCGTGTTGCTCATATCCTACGCCGCGCTTCGTGCGCTTCTCTGTTGACGGAGGCGGCGTTGGCGGAGGCGGCGCGTCACCTTGCCACCGCTTCTGGTTGAGCCATGTCGTAGGGTGCGGAATGTACTGCCCTCCGTCTCGCGTCCATTGCTCTGACCGCTTGTGCTGATCGAGCGCGGCCAACAGGCCGGGTATATCCCGTGTCGGCACCTGATCGAATGCGGTACGTGCTTTGTCTTTGGCAACGTGGCGAGGGTAGGCATCCCAAAATCGTTCGAATGCATCGTCCACCGTCACGGGGCGCACACGTACTCTTTTTGGTTTGGTTTTGTTTGGTTTAGGTACGGTAGCGGTTTGCGTAGCGGTTTGCGTAGCGGTTTGCGTAGCGGTTTGCGTAGCGGTTTGCGTCGCTAAAAACGACACAATGCAGTATTCGGTCGAACGGTTGCCGCCGCGATCCTTGAACGTGATGAGGCCGCTTTGCTTTAGCCGGTTACGCGCGCGATAGATCGCGTCTTTCTGCAAACCGGCTCTTTGTTCGAGCACTGATATGGCCACCGTGAATGGGTTCTTCCATCCTGCATTGTTTGAAGTCTGCATTAGCGCAAACCACAAGGCGATAGCGGATGCGTTCGTCTCATTCGTTTCGAGCCATATGTAAAACGCTTGAATCTCGGCCACGTAGTTCATGTCGCTACCTCAATTGAACGGGCAGTCTGGCAGTTCTCCCAAGTCCGCGAAGCCGTTGCTGGGCGGCTCCGGCTGCGCGTATTCGCTCTGCGGCTTAGGTGTGAGAAATTCCACCTCGTCTGCCGCAATGTCGAGGCTCATGCGCGTGCTGCCGTCCTTTGCCTCATATGTGCGCGCTTGCAGCTCTCCGCTCACGGCCACTTTGCGGCCTTTTGCAAGATGTTTTGCGCAGGACTCACCAAGCTGCCGCCAGACGTTCACCCTAAAGTAATCCGTAACCTGATTGCCGTCTCTGTCCTTGAATCGACGGTTGACCGCAACCGTGAACGTGCATACGGACACGCCTTGCGCCGTCGAGCGCGATTCGGGATCGTGCGTGAGATTTCCAATAATCAACAGTTTTTGCATTTTTCGTTCTTCTCCTTCTATTTTCTGTAGTACAGGTCGCCCTCGCACCATCCGTCGTAATGGACGGCGAGGTATTCCGCAAGCACCAGCTTGATTGCCGCGCGCTCTGTGGTCTGGTCGTACCGGGTGTGGCAGGTCGGGCAAAGCGTTACGATATTCTGTTCAATGCCTAACCCTCCGTGGGAGCGGGGTATAAAGTGCGCGTTCGGTTGTCCGTAAATACTGCTGCAAAGGATGCAGCGCTGCCCGTCGCGCTCCCATACCGCAGCCTTTACGCTAGATGGGATGTCGAGGGATTTCGTTCGTCTGCTTTTTGCCATTGGTTCATCATCCTTGCTATCTCATTTGGAGAGAGGTGCTCGATGCCGAGCGCTTTGCAATCCTGTATCAGCCCGTCTATGAACGTCGCCATCTGCGCCGTGTCGAATGTGGAACTGCCGTAGTACAGGATCACGTTTGTGCAGCCTTCCAGCCTGCTGTC
>CAZUUR010000281.1:0-2590 GCA_964622815.1 uncultured Oscillospiraceae bacterium
GATTTTCCCTTCGGGGGAAAGCACGGCTGCCTCTCGCGCCTGCGGGCGCTCCCGGGCGGCGGTCGTGAAGGGTAAAAAAGCTCCGCTTTTATTCCGCTCCGGCGCGCATGTCGCCGGAGCGGATTTTATGTTGCGGCAATGTGCGAACACCATGCGTCAACGCGGCTGTATTTTCCGTAGGGGACGGCGTCCTCGACGTCCCGCGTGAGGACGTCAAAGAGCCGTGCAGCGCCAACCGCGCTGACGTTTCGCATACCTCCCAGAAACGTTTGCCATGTAGGGGACGGTCTTGACCGTCCCGCCAAACGTCCCGCCAAACGTCCCGCCAAACGTCCCGCCAAACGTCCCGCCAAGCGTCCCGCCAAACGTCCCGCCGTTCCCCTCGCCGCACACGGTCGAGTCAAGACTCGACCCTACATTGAAACGGCGTTCCCCCAGGGCGCTTGTACCCGCCGTGGGCTTGTACCCGCCGTGGGTTTGCACCCGGTTGCGGTACGTCAACGCGCGGCGTTGCCGTACCATGCGGTGTGTGCTTTATAGCCGCGTTCGTGTGAAACGCCGTTTGCTTTCCCGCCTCTCAAAAATATATTATTTCCCGCGCTATACATTTTCACCCCTGTGTGCTACCATATCTTGTGCATTTTGCGAGTAAAACACGCGGAAGCGTGTACAACACCATTGAATGCGATGGCGTACCCGCATTGTATACAAAAAAACTTTGAAAAAACCTAAAAAAAGCCTTGCATTTGCTATGGTTATCATGTATCATTAACCCGTTGCGCGGAGAACGCCTGTGGTTTTATGCGCAAAAATAAATAATGAGTTCCATGGGAGGTTGCCGGTGATGCCATCCGGGTAATTCTCACGGAACGCCCAAACTAAGGGCAACGGGCGCACGCCCGCCGTAAGCTTTTATGAAATAGAACGCTCGGCCAAGTGTACAGCCCGCATACTAAAAGGAGGAGCATAAATAATATGGCAAACCAGAAAATCCGCATTAAGCTCAAGGCCTACGAACACAACCTTATCGACCAAAGCGCCGAAAAGATAGTCGAAGCGGCCAAGCGGACGGGCGCGCGTGTAAGCGGCCCAATCCCCCTGCCTACGGAGAAAGAGATAGTAACCATTCTTCGTTCGCCCCATGTCAATAAAGACAGCAGAGAGCAGTTCGAGATGCGTACCCACAAGCGTCTGATCGATATTCTTCAGCCCTCGTCCAAGACGGTCGATGAGCTGATGAAACTCGTTCTTCCCGCCGGCGTTGACATCGAGATCAAGCTTTGAGTTTCGGAGGTTAATCAAGATGAAGAAAGCTATATTGGGAACAAAAGTTGGCATGACCCAGCTTTTCAGAGAAGACGGAACGATGATCCCCGTAACGGTAGTGCTCGCGGGTCCCTGCCCGGTAGTGCAGAAAAAGACTGTTGAGCATGACGGCTATGAAGCCGTTCAGGTCGCTTTCAGGCCTATCCGTGAAAAACTCATCAATAAGCCCGAGCTCGGTCACCTTAAAAAGGCGGGCATAGGCCCTCATCGCTTCGTGCGCGAATTTAAGTTTGAAGACGCCGCGAATTACGAGGTCGGCCAGCAGATCACCGCGGACATTTTTGTCGCGGGCGACAAGGTCGATGCGAGTGGCACCTCAAGAGGTAAAGGCTTCGCGGGCAACATAAAGCGCTGGAATCAGGCGCGCGGCAGAAAGACCCACGGTTCTCACTCCTACCGCGTAGCAGGCTCAATGGGCGCCTGCACATATCCCGGCGAGGTATTCAAGACCAAGCGTTTGCCCGGTCACATGGGCGCTGTGCGCAAAACGGTTCAGAATCTTGAAATCGTTCGCGCCGACGCCGAGCGTAACCTGCTGCTCGTCAAGGGCGCAATACCTGGCGCAAAAGGCTCGCTCGTGATAATTAAAGAAACAGTTAAGTAACCGATACGAAAGGAGGAAGCAAAATGCCTAACGTAGCATTATACAATATCGCCGGCAAAAGCATCGGCGAAGTCGAGCTCCAAGAGAGCATATTCGGCATAGAGCCCAACGCGTCGGTTCTGCACACTGTTGTTAAGGCCTACCTTGCAAATCAGCGTCAGGGCACACAGAGCTCTTTGACTCGTGCGGAGGTTCGCGGCGGCGGCATCAAGCCCTGGAAGCAAAAGGGTTCAGGTCGCGCCCGTCAGGGTTCAACCCGCTCTCCCCAGTGGAGACACGGCGGCGTGGTGTTCGCGCCCAAGCCGCGCGATTATCGCATGAATATCAATAAGAAGGTCAAGCGCATAGCGCTCAAGAGCGCGCTCTCCTCGAAGGTACTCGAGAAGAACCTCGTCGTTTACGACCAGCTCAATATCGCGGCTCCCAAGACCCGCGAAATGGTCAAGGCGCTTAACGCTCTTGAAATAAAGAAGGCGCTCATAGTTCTCGGCGATAAGAACGAAACCGTCGAGCGCGCCACGCGCAACATTCCCAACGTTAAGACCATACAGGTTGGGACGCTCAACGCCTACGAAATATTAAAGTATGACACGCTCGTCCTCACCGAGGACTCGCTCAAAAAAATCGAGGAGGTGTACAACTGATGAAATCCCCGCATGA
>CAZUUR010000282.1:0-2575 GCA_964622815.1 uncultured Oscillospiraceae bacterium
AATAGATAATCTCACTCATGTTACCTCGTTCAATATCAGAATAGTCAGGGAGAAGCGGGGCTGCGCGACGCATGCCGTGCCGCTTCTGCTTTCGGCGCACGCTCGCGCCGTGTCAACGCTTATAGTGTCGCCGCCTGGTGCGGGCAAGACCACATTGCTTCGCGATATTGCCCGATGCCTGTCCGATGGAGAGTGCGGCGCAACGCCGCATAAGGTGTGCATTTTGGACGAGCGCGGCGAGATAGCGGGCTGCCGCAACGGCGTGCCCAGCCTCGATGTTGGGCAGCGCACGGACGTAATGGACGCATGTCCCAAGGCGGAAGGAATAAGCATGCTTGTAAGGAGCATGTCTCCGGACGTTGTTGTAACAGATGAAATAGGCGGCTCGGGCGATGCGGCGGCGCTTATGGACGCCGCCCGCTGCGGAGTGAGCGTGATAGCCTCGGCTCACGCCGACGGGTTAAAGGATGCGCTTAGCCGCCCGAGAATAGCGTATTTAATCGAAAACGGCGGCTTTAAGCGCCTCATAGCTATGCAGCGCGATGGATCAAGGCTGAGCTTTACGCAGCTTTTAGCGCCGTTTCCACGCGAAAAAGCGGGCGCGTCCGCATGCGCCGCGTTATGAAGACGCTATTTGCTTTGGCGGCCTTTGTGACGCTTACTTATGCCGGAATGTCGCGCGCGCTAAGCATGGCAAAACGCATAAGCGTTCTGCGCGCGCTCGCGAGCGATATAAAAAGGCTGGACGATGAGATGAGCTATAAGCGCCTGCCGCTCAAAAGCTTGCTCTCGATAAAGCCGTTTTTGCTGCCTGATTTTTGGCAATCTGCCTTAGACGAGCTTAATTTGGGTGCAACGGCGCAAAAGGCCTTTGAACGCGCGGTGGCGAGCGACGCCGTTCGCGTGCTTGTATCCGGCGAACGTGCCGTGCTTATGGATTATTTGGCTATGCTCGGACATACGCATTTAAGCGGTCAAAATGAAAATGCAAAAAACGCCGTCAAGCGGCTTGAACAGCTTGCGGATACGCTTGAAAAACGCAGGCACGGCGGGCTTTACGCGCAGCTTGGCATATTTTCCGGGCTGGCGGCGGCGCTGATATTGATTTGAGGGGTAGAAGATGGGCGTTGAACTTGTGCTCAAGGTTGCGGGTATAGGCATTCTGGTGGCGATAATATGCCAGCTTTTAAAGCAGACGGGCAGAGAGGATATGGCCATGCTCGCCGCGCTTGCGGGGCTGATTATCACACTTGGCATGCTTATAAACGATATAGGCTCGCTTTTTGACAATGTAAAGCGCATATTCGGGCTGTATTAGCACCGCCTGCCCGCCGCCTATGCCCCGCCATCGCGCCACCGCCGCCCGCCGCCTCAAAACCCTACTAAGGAGGACTCCGTGAGTATATTCAAAATCATTGGAATAGCCGTCGCCGCTGCAATGGCGGCGCTCGCGCTCCGCGCGTACAGACCGGAAATGTCTGTGCAGATAACCATAGCCGCGGGAGTAATGATATTGATACTTGCTTTGGACGATATTTCCGCGCTCTTAGGCTCTATAGCCGCCCTGTCAAACGGGCTTGGTATAGACGAGGCGAGGATAAAAACCATATTCAAGGTGATAGGCATAGCGTATTTGGCGCAGTTTGCCGCCGGGGTCTGCCGTGACGCGGGCGAGAGCGCTTTAGCGTATAAGGTGGAGCTTGCGGGGCGGGTTATGATACTTATGCTCGCGCTGCCGCTCGTATCGGGCGTGCTTGAGGTGGTCGCGCGTCTTTTAGGACGATGAAACGGCTGCTCGCTGTGATAAGCATATTTATTCTGCTGCTTCCAGCCATTGCTCTTGCCGAAAATGAGGACGTTATGGAGGAGGTAGAGACTCAGCTTGCCGCTACAGACGTTTCTGCCTGGGAGGAAAGCTTTGCGCTGCTTCCTGACGAGGTAAAAACGCTTTGGGGCGCGGATAGCGCAAAGGAGCTTGTCAAGCTTTTTGCCTCAGCGAACGTTTCAGCAGCTGCTGGCGATGACGTGCTCTCAAAGCTCGGCGCAATGGCGCTTGTCGCTGTAAAAACCGCGCTGACGGCGCTTTCGGGCGTGATAGCCATAGCGCTTCTCACGGGTGTTTTGAATGCGCTGGCCGAGGGCACTGGCAACGGAGCGGCTAACGATGCGGCGTCGCTGGCGTGTTTTTTGGTGTGTGCCGTATCGCTCTCATATCTCATAACGAGCCTCGCCGTTTCAGCCACAGACACGATAAACAGGCTGGGGCGGTTTATTGAGGTATCCACCCCGGTATTCGCGGTGCTCCTAAGCGCGGCGGGCGGCGTTACGCTTGGCGGTATGATACAGCCGCTCATGGGCTTTCTCTCAGCGGGAGTTGTGCGCGCGTTCGAGCAGCTCGTTTTACCGCTGATAGTGGCGGGGGGAGCTGTGAGTATAGTGTGCGGCCTATCGGATACAGTTAAGCTTGATAAGCTTATAAAGCTTGCAAAATCAATAGTAAAGTGGGTGATAGGCGCGGTGTTTTCAATATATACGGGCATAGTCGCACTTCAAGGCATGAGTGTTGGCAGTATGG
>CAZUUR010000283.1:0-2554 GCA_964622815.1 uncultured Oscillospiraceae bacterium
ATAAAGCGCCTTATCGTATCCACATCGCTCGAGCAGCGCTGCACTAGATCGCCTGTTGAAACGTGCTTGTGATAATCGTAGGGCACGGCGTTTATGTGCCTGTAGAGCGCGTTGCGGAAGTTTTCGGCCACGCCCTCGCTGCCCTCGGCTACGAACCTGCGGCGAAAATACGTCGCGAGGCCGTTTAGCGCGGTGAACGCCACGAGCGCCAGCGCCAGCCAGTAAATATTCGAGCGAAGGTAATCGCGCCCGCCTATGCTCTCGATAAATTCATTCATGAACGACGGAAGCGTCGAAGGCTTTGAATCTATCACGCTGTCTATCGTGTAGCTGGTGACCATGGGCGTTATGTACGCCGCCGCCACCGCTATCATCAGGAACACGGCCGCAAGCACTAAATAGCGCTTCTGCCCCGCGAGCATTTTAAACAGCAGCTTTGAACCTTCCTTTTTCGCTTGAGCGCCTTTTGCGGCGGTTGAAGCGGTTATTGTCTCCATTGTGTCTTCCCTCCCCTTTTATCATCTGTCCAACGCCCCTTACTGACCCGTCGGACACAAAAAAACCACGGTTTAAAGGCTTTTCGTCCTTCAATCCCGTGGTTAGATGGCTTGATGCGCTTAGTGAGCGCTATTTAAGCGAGCCGCCTAAATATTCACGGGCGTGAATAAGGACATACTTATCCCCTGCGTTGCCGATTATACCGAATTTTGCTATCATCGTTACGTTAATCATTTCAGCGGCTCCTTTCTGCAAATTTATGCCGGGCGCGTTCGCTATACGCGGGCGAGTTTACATCGCTTTTTCCCAACGATAGGTATTGTAAACCATGTTCGTAAATTTGGCAATAGAAAAATGAAATAAAAATGATATATTATGTAACACAATCTTAACAGTCCTGAAATTATTACGGAAGTAAGGTATCAGGGGGAGCAAAAAAGAAAGTTGCGCGCGGGCGGCGCGCACGGGTATAATAAGAAAAAAGGAGGTGCGCGGCATGTGTGACAAGCAACGCCTAAAAAAAATACTTGACGCAATTTTAGCTTACTCGCGCAATACCTTTGGCGATAGGCTTAGCGACGTTATACTCTATGGCTCATACGCGCGCGGTGATAACGACGATGGCTCGGATATAGACGTTATAGTGCTTGTAAATATGGAAAAGAAAGAGCTTGGCGCTTATATGGACGGCTTTGACGGGCTTGCTTCGCGGCTTTCGCTTGAGGACGAAAGCTGCACCACGGTTTCGCTTATTGTTGACTCGCGCCCGCATGTGGATAAATGGCTTGAGCATATACCGTTTTATCAGAATGTGCTAAGCGAGGGGGTAAGGCTCAGTGCATGAAGGGAGCGAGGATTTAGTAAAATACAGGCTTGAGTGTGCTCAACAATGCATTGAGAGCGCAAAAGCTTTGCTCAAATTGGGTGAGAGCGGGCTAAAGGGTGCGGCGAACCGCTCATACTACGCATTTTTTCACGCGATGCGTGCGGTTCTGGCGAAGGATTTAGTGGATTTCAAGAAGCATTCCGCGCTAATGGCATATTTTAGGCAGCATTATATAAAAGAAGGGAAATTTCCCGTGGAATGCTCAAAGCAGCTTACAACACTTTTTCGCATGAGGCAGATGAGCGATTATGAGGATTTCTATCTGGTATCCAAGGCTGAGGTGGCCGAGCAAACGGCGAACGCGGAAGCGTTCATTGATTTGGTGAAAAAGTATTCGTACGGTTGACGAGATGGAAAAAACGCTGTATAATCAGGCATTGCAAAGCTTTGAAGGGAACACGCCGGTTTTGGCGCGCCTAAGCGAGCCGCGATATGGTGAGAGCGCGGCGGAAGGCGAAAAACCAGGTATCCTCCCCGAGCGCCGCACACGAAAGTTCGTTTGGCTTCGGCCGGACGGACGAATAGTCCGGCCGCGTCCCGCGCGTTACAGCGGGCAATGAGATGCCGCAGACGCCGTCGATTGGGCGATTTACGGTAATTCGGGTGGTACCGCGTTATTTTAACGCCCCGGAAGAGATAGTTGTCTTCCGGGGTTTTTGTATTTCCCCGGAAATATACGCTAAATGCTCCGCATTTAGCGCTTAGCGAGAACCTGGCGGTTCTCCAATGCACAAAATGCGGAAGCGTAGGGGACGGCGTCCTCGACGTCCCGCCGTGGGCGCACCCGGTTGTGGCGTGCGTATCCCACGCAGCGTCCACGGCGGGAGCACCCTCTCGCCATAACAACAGAAAGGATAAAAACAATGTACAAAAAAGTATCCTCATCGCTAAGCTTCTCCGAGCGCGAGAAGGAAACGCTCCAGTTTTGGAAGGAGCACGACATATTCAAGAAATCCGTCGAGCTTAGGCGCGGCTGCACGCCCTACACCTTCTTCGACGGCCCGCCCACGGCAAACGGCAAGCCGCACATCGGCCACGTCCTCACGCGCGCCATGAAGGATATAATCCCGCGCTACCGCACCATGAAGGGCTACGACGTGCTGCGCAAGGCCGGCTGGGACACCCACGGCCTGCCCGTGGAGATCGAGGTGGAAAAGCAGCTCCATCTGG
>CAZUUR010000284.1:0-2524 GCA_964622815.1 uncultured Oscillospiraceae bacterium
AAAAACCATCTTAAAAAGGGCGGCACTTTCATTACCTCAGGCATCATTTTGGAGCGCGTGGAGGAAGTAAAGGCCGCGCTCAAGGCCTCCGGCTTTGAGCTTATAGATGAAAAAAAGAGCGGCGAGTGGGCGGCGCTCGTGGCTACATTGTAAAAAATGGCAAGATTTTTTATTCAAAAAAGTGATATTCAGGGCGAAACCGCCGCGCTCAGCGGTGACGACGCAAAGCACATTTCAAAGGTGCTCCGCCTTGGCGTTGGTGACATGGTCACGCTTTGCGATGGCGAGAACACCGATTATGAAGCGAAAATTTTGAGCGCCTCAAAGGACGAGGTGCGCTTTAGCATACTTTCAAGCCATGAGAGCGGCACGGAGTCCGAGTATGACATAACCCTGTTTCAAGGCATGCCCAAATCCGACAAGCTCGACGCTGTGACGCAAAAATGCGTTGAGCTCGGCGTAAACACCATAGCGCCGTTCTATGCCGCCAGAAGCGTTGTCAAAAGCGATGGCGAAAATTTAAAAAAGCTCGCTCGCCTAAGCCGCATAGCCTACGAGGCGGCAAAACAGTCACGCCGCGGCCGCATACCGCGCGTGATAATATACGATGGGCTTGAAAGGATAGACTTTGCACAATTCGATTTGGTGCTCGTGGCTTATGAGGAGGAAAAACAGGTTACTCTAAAGCGTGTCCTGCGCGAATATAAGACTGCTAAAAAGGGAGGGCGCATAGCGCTCATAATTGGCCCTGAAGGCGGCTTTGAGGCAAGCGAGATAGATAGCATAATAAAAGCGGGCGGCGCTTGCGTAACGCTGGGCAACCGCATTTTGCGCACTGAAACGGCGGGCATGGCGCTCGTTGCGATGACGCTATACGAATTGGAGGAACGCGCTTGAAGGCCGCATTTTGTACGCTCGGCTGTAAGGTTAATCAATATGACACGGAGGTAATGCGCGAGCAGTTTGTGAGCGCGGGCTTTGAGTGCGTGGATTTTACCGAAAAGGCGGACGTTTATCTAATAAACACCTGTACCGTCACAGGCACGGGCGATAAAAAGTCGCGCCAGATGGTGTCGCGCGCGCACGCGCTTGCGCCGCATGCGAAGATAGTGGTCACGGGCTGCTATTCACAGCGCGCGCCGGACGAGGTGCTTGCGCTGCCCGGCGTTGATCTCGTGATTGGCACGAAGGATAGGGAGCAAATCGTTAAAAAGGTGCTCGCGCTAAAGCCGGGTGAAAAGCACGACGCCGTGTCGCCGTTTAAAAAAGATGATGCTTTTGAAGAATTTTCCGCAACCTCGGAGGATAGAACTCGCGCACATCTAAAAATCCAAGATGGTTGCGATAGATATTGCACCTATTGCATAATCCCATACGCGCGCGGCCCGGTGAGAAGCAGGCCGCTTGAAAGCGTACGTGTTGAGCTTGAAAAGCTCGCCAACGCGGGCTATAAGGAGGTTGTGCTAACCGGTATACATCTCATGTCCTACGGCAAGGAATTTAATAAAGATATTGCGGACGCTGTCGCCTGCGCAAATGGCATAGACGGGCTTGAGCGCATACGCCTTGGCTCGCTTGAGCCGCAGCTTTTGAGTGCGAAATTCGTGGATATGGTAGCGCGGGACGAGCGCGTTTGCAGGCAATTTCATCTGTCGCTGCAAAGCGGCTCGGACACGGTTTTAAAGCGCATGGCGCGCCGGTATGATACGGATAGATATATGGAGTGCGTTGAGCAGCTTCGCACCGCCATGCCGGATTGTGCTATTACAACGGATATTATCGTGGGCTTCCCCGGCGAAACGGACGAGGAATTTGAGGAGACTATGGCATTTGCAAAGCGCGCGCGGCTTTCAAGGATACATGTTTTTCCCTATTCAAGAAGACAAGGCACGCCCGCCGCGAAAATGCCAGATCAGATAAGCAATAAGCAAAAATCCCAGCGCGCCACGCGGCTTATTGCCTTGGCAGAGCAGCTTGAGGACGATTATGCCCAAAAGTTTACGGGCGCTGAGGTTGCAATACTTGTGGAGACGCTTGCTTCGGGCCGCGCAAAGGGTTATACTGATACATATATAAGCGTGGAGGCCGACGGCGCAAACGAATCCGATATAGGCCAAATCAGGCGCGTCAGCGCGCAAAGCGCAAAGCACGGAGCGCTTATAGGCAGCATAATTCGATAGGAGAGGATAACATTATGGCCGATTGTATTTTTTGCAAGATAGCCAATGGCGAAATACCTTCCCAAAAAGTATATGAGGACGATTTTGCGCTGGTGTTCAAGGATCTTGACCCGCAAGCGCCCGCGCATGTGCTCGTGGTGCCCAAAAAGCATTTCGACAATGTGGTTGACGCGAACGCCAGAGAGCCGGAAATAATGCAAAGGCTTATAAATGCCGCATGCGAGGCCGCAAAAAAGCTTGGCGTCACGGAAAATGGCTTTAGGCTCGTTATAAACACCGGCAAGGACGGCGGACAGAGCGTAGAGCACCTGCATATTCATCTTTTGGGCATGCGCGAGCTGGGT
>CAZUUR010000285.1:0-2508 GCA_964622815.1 uncultured Oscillospiraceae bacterium
TCGCCTCGGTAAAGAGCGAGGAGTATTACGTCAATATGATGATAGCGTGGTATTTCGCCACGGCGCTCGCCAAGCAGTATGAGGCCACTCTGCCCGTAATAGAGGCGAAGACGCTTGATAAATGGGTGCAGAATAAATCCATACAAAAGGCGATAGAGAGCTACAGGATAACGCCCGAGCAAAAGGAATATCTAAGAACGCTAAAAATCAAATAGGGGGATAGGCTCAGCTTCCGCCGCACCTGAGCCAGACGCGGCTGCTTTGCCGTCCGCACGTTTGCACAAAACCCGCTTGCTTAGGAAAGGGGGCTGCAGCAAAACACGGTCGTGTTTTGCTGCAGCCCCCTTTTTGCTGATTTTACGCCTTAGGGCCTGCGTCCACAATATGCTTGGGCATATTGGAGTACTTGGTGAAATTCTTCACGAAGCGCGCCGCGAGATCCTTTGCCTGCCTGTCGTAGGCTTCCTTGTCGGCCCATACCGCGCGGGGGTTGAGCACCTCGTCGGGTACGTTGGGGCACTTGGTGGGAACTTGCACATTGAATATCGGATCGAGCACGAACTCGCCCTTTTCAAGCGTGCCGTTGAGCGCCGCGGTAACCATAGCGCGGGTGTGCTTTATGCTCATGCGCTTGCCAACGCCGTAAGCGCCGCCCGACCAACCGGTGTTGATAAGGTAAACGTTTGCGTTGTGCTCATCTATGCGCTTGCCGAGCATTTCGGCATATACCGAGGGGTGCAGCGGCAGGAAGGGCGCGCCAAAGCAGGTGGAGAAAGTGGTCTGCGGCTCAACTATGCCGCGCTCCGTGCCGGCGAGCTTGGACGTATAGCCGGATACGAAGTGATACATCGCCATGTTTTTATCGAGCTTGGAGATAGGCGGCAGCACGCCAAAAGCGTCCGCAGTGAGGAATATAACCGTTTTGGGGTGTCCGGCCACGCTCGGTATCACACAGTTGGGGATATAATCCACCGGATAGCCTACGCGCGTATTTTCCGTGAGCGACTTGTCCTCAAAATCAAATTCGCGGCACTCATCGCACATTATAACGTTTTCAACCAATGAACCGAACTTTATCGCGTCCCATATCTGAGGCTCGTTTTCGTGTGAGAGGTTTATGCACTTTGCATAGCAGCCGCCCTCGATATTGAAAACGCCCTTGTCGGACCAGCCGTGCTCGTCGTCGCCTATGAGCATGCGGTTGGGGTCGGCGCTAAGCGTGGTCTTGCCAGTGCCGGAAAGGCCGAAAAACAGTGCGCTGTCGCCATCTGCACCGACGTTTGCCGAGCAGTGCATGGAGAATACGCCCTTCTTGGGAAGCAGATAATTCATCACGGAGAATACGGATTTCTTTATTTCGCCCGCATACTGGCTGCCCGCTATGAGCACCATGCGCTTTTCAAAATTGACGAGTATGGCGGCCTCCGAATGAACGCCGTCACGCTCAGGTGAGCACTTAAAGCCGGGCGCGGCAATAATTGTGAAGCCGGGCGTAAAGGTTGCGAGCTGCTCGTCCGTTGGGCGCACCAAAAGCTGATGAATAAATAGATTCTGGCTAGCCAGCTCGTTTACAACGCGCACAGGAAGGTGATATTTCTCATCTGCGCCGGCAAAGCCATCGAAAATAAATATTTCGCGGCCCTGTAAATACGCTGTCATGCGGTTATAGATGTTTTCAAAGCGCTCCGCGCTGATGGGGACGTTTATCTTGCCCCAATCTATGTCGTCATGTATTGCCGGAGTATCCACAACGAACCTGTCGTCAGGGCTGCGGCCGGTGTATTTTCCGGTCGTTACCACGAGCGCACCGGAGCTTGATAGCTTGCCTTCGCCGCGGCAAAGCGCCTTTTCCACCAAAATGGCGGGAGCGAGATTGCGATAAACCGCCTTGGGGGCGATTATACCGAGCTGTTCGATGTAATCCTTCATGTACGTCTCTCCTTTTTATCTTAAATATAAGGCTCGAAACTCTAATGAGTCCCGTAGCCGTTTTCCCTGACTATTTCGGATAGCTTCATTCTTTCGCGCGGCTTAGGCTCGTCGTCAGGATAGCCTATGGGCGTGATTGCCACTATGCGCATGTCCTCGCTGATGTTTAAAAGCTTTCTTATGGGCGATTCCCTCAGATAGCCCACCCAGCATGTGCCAAGTCCCTCCGCCGCGGCCGCCAGAACTATGTGCTCCATGCTTATGCCGCAGTCCACAAGATAATATTCCTTGCCCGCTATGCTCCCGCTGTCCGACGGGTCGGCCATAAGCACAAGTGCATAGGGCGCTTTTTCATAGCATTGGGGATTGGGATTGTCAACAAGCAAGCCCAATTCCTTTCTGGCATCGTAATCACTCACGAGCACATATCTTGGGCTTTGATGGTTGCACCACGACGGCGCGAGCAGCGCGGCTTCCAATATTCTGTTGATAACAGCGCGTTCTACGGGCGTGTCCTTATATTTGCGTACGCTCCTTCGCGCCTTTATAACGTCATAAAATTCCATTTGCGCCCTCCTT
>CAZUUR010000286.1:0-2503 GCA_964622815.1 uncultured Oscillospiraceae bacterium
TGGGTTCCCGAGCGGCCAAAGGGAGCAGACTGTAAATCTGCCGTCACAGACTTCGATGGTTCGAATCCATCCCCATCCACCAATTTTTTTGTTTCGCGGGAATGGCGGAATTGGCAGACGCGCACGGTTCAGGTCCGTGTGAGGGCGACTTCATGCAGGTTCAAGTCCTGTTTCCCGCACCAAGAACCCGCAGATATATGGGTTCTTTTTTTTAACCCAAATAGATGAGGTCAATATGGATTTTATTTCGTTATTACTAATTGCCATTGCTCTTTCTATGGACGCAATGGCTGTTTCTATTTCCGCAGGAATAGCATCGGATAAACCCAAACTATATAAAGTAATCAAGCTCGCTTTGTTTTTTGGCTTTTTCCAGTTTTTAATGCCCGTTATTGGCTATTATTTAGGAAGAACGGTAAGCGAATATATTGAGCGGTTCGATCATTGGGTAGCATTTGCTTTGCTTGTTTTTATAGGCGCGAAGATGCTTATTGAGGCGATAAAGAACAAAGATGAAGGCTCTCCCACCGATGACCCTTATAAAACGAAAACGCTTTTTATAATGGCAATAGCCACCAGCATTGACGCGTTGGCCGTCGGCGTTAGCTTTGCAATGACGAATGTGCAGATTTTTTTCTCCGCTGCGGTGATAGGAGTGATTACATTCCTGCTTTCTATGCTTGGTGTGTTTATTGGGCGCAAAGTCGGTTCATTGTTTAGCAAACGTGCTGAAATAATTGGTGGAATTATTTGAATAGGTATAGGAGTGAAGATACTTATAGAGCACCTTTTCTTCTAGACTCCCCCCGCTATTTTACGGTGCAAAACAACTCTAATTATAGATATAAAGCTTGACAAACAAACGACCAGATGCTAATATAGTCAAGGTCGCTAATTTCTGGGTGTAGCGCAGTTTGGTAGCGTGCTTGAATGGGGTTCAAGAGGCCGGAAGTTCGAATCTTCTCACCCAGACCAAAAAGAAGAACAGTTTATATATTAGACTGTTCTTCTTTTTTACGGTTAGCTATGTTACATTGATCCCAGGATAGCGACAAATCGCGACTTGCCTTGATAATTATTTGTTTAATCCGCTAAAGCAGAAGTAGGAGTTATTAAAATGCAAGCATATATACACCCTAATGATGCGATAATTGAGGACTTTATTGATAGATTGGATATTCGTAATTTATCACTATTGGATTCTGTGCAGGCAGTCTTCCGCTGGTTTGACGAAAACGTATCCTATAGTCGGCTTAATGCACCATATTTTCCATTGCAGAGAAGTGATATTGATGTATTGAACATGAAATGTGGCACCTGCGGAGATTATTCAAATTTATTAGCATCCGTTTATATTAAATTAGGCTATCAGGTTAAATATGCATACTTAAAGAGGGACTGCTATGGAAATCCGCAGGATCATATTTGTATTGCCGTGTTTGATGATAATAAGTGGAAGCTTATTGATGCTACTGAGCCGTATAGGAAATTTCATGGGTTCTGCGTTTTGCATAAAGAATTTGATTTATTGTCACCAACGGAATTTAGGGATAAAATGAAAGATGAGGAGACGCATTGGATAGCGGTAGCCAGAGCCTGGGGAAACGAGAATTATGCTGGTCTACTGTATGCTCCTTGGATACATGAATCTATCGTCTTTGAAACAGAAGACGTGCTTGAAAGTGTGTTTTACATGCTTAGCGTAGAAAATCCATCTCAATATCAGGTATACACTAATTATCTGGTCTATTCAAAGGATGCTGCTTTTTCACCCATGATGTGCAGGATTGAAGGAGAAAACGAATTCTTTAGGTTTTCTATTAACCCTGCAACACATATATGGGATGAAAATCAATGGGGTCCTGAGTATCTCAAGAAAGATATTCCGCCAATATACAGAACGAGTCGTTTTATTATTTTTTCAAAAAACATTAGTGAAAACCGTAACTCTATAGAAAGAACTGCTAAACACATATTATTACCATCTTCCTGTGGCACATAAAATGTTTGGCTATGACGAAAAAAGTTCGATAGGCGATGAGCTTTTCGGACTTTTTATTGCCCTATTTGTATGCTGAGATTATTGTCAGTGAAATCAACATAAACGGCAGTGAAAAAATCAACTGCCGTTTTAATGTTCAGTTTATCTAAATAGTTTTGGGGGACTTCGGCGGTCGACTTTATTCTCGTTCGCAGTAGCATCGGTAGGGGTACAATCCGAGCAAATGTTTGTATTACTGACTTCGCCACACTGAGTGCTGGGCGTGCCTGCCACGGCTCGCGCACCGAATTCCACTGGAACAGCGACACATATCTGCTGGCTGATTGTAAAGTGACAGACGCCGCCGCTCCGGGGGCAGGCATCTCCCGCCGTTACCACTGGCTTACCGCAGCAGTTGGCAACCGGCGTGCCAACGTATGCAAATGGGGTCACCGTCACCGGCACACATACAGTGGAGCGCTGATACCCAACTGCCGAACAGCTTCCCCCCTGCTTCTCGCA
>CAZUUR010000287.1:0-2500 GCA_964622815.1 uncultured Oscillospiraceae bacterium
TTGCTCGCGGCCACGCTTTCGCCGGTCTGCGCGGAAATGTCCCTGGCGAGCTTGGCGTTCTCGGAGGTGCTGTTGAGCTCCTGCGATATTTCGATTATTGTGGCCGAAAGCTCCTCAACTGCGCTCGCCTGCTCGGTTGCACCCTGAGAAAGCGCCTGCGCGCTGTCGGATACCTGCTCCGCTCCGGTTGCCACCTGAGCAAAGGAATGGGATATTCTTAGCATAGTATCGTTGAGCGATGATAGTATGCTCGATATGGACTCCTTTATCTCCTTTAAATCGCCGGGGAACTTGGCCGTAGCGCCGTGGGTAAGGTCTCCCGCCGCCATAGCGCCGAGCACGCGCTGTATATCGCCTATTATGTCGTTAAGGTTGGCGATTATTTCTTGAGTTGCGTTGGCAAGCTCGCCGGTTTCATCGTTTGCGGATATATCCGGAGCGGGGGAGTGCAAATCTCCCGCGGCCAGCAGCTTTAGCCTTTCCGTACACGCCTTGAGGGGCTTGCAGATTCGCTTTGCAAGGAACAGCGCCGCGAATATGCACACTATAAGCGCCACAAGTATTATCGCCAGCGTAACATACAGCCCCGTGTATGTGGATACCATAAAGTCGCTCAGCGGTGCGTTTATGCCTATGCTCCAACCATCGGTGTCGGGTATGGGCGCGTAGGCGAGAAACTTATTAACTCCTCCGTAGGAATATTGCCCGCAGCCCTGTTCGCCCTTGGTCATTTTATTTTCAAGTGCGGCCAGTGCGTTAAGCTGCGGATCGTTCTTGGCGTCCTGCTGCGTATTCTCCTTGCTTAGCACGCCGCTAATATTCTTGTGTGCGATTGTTATGCCGTCCTTGCTCAATAGATACGCTCCGCCGTTGTTGCCAACGCTAAAGCCTGTTACAATGTCGTTCAAAAACGTATCCTGAGTTACGAAGGCAACTACGCCCACAGCCTTGCCACCAGCAACGCCGTTTTCCAATATAGGCGCGGATACATAAATTTTAAGTGCGCTCTTGTCCGCATTTATTATAGGCTCGGAAACATATTTCGCGCCCGAAACGGACTGCTTAAAAAATTCGTAGCCGGAATAGTCTGTGCCGTCAAATATGCTCTTTCCGCTCGCGTCAAGTATATCACCGCTGACAAAGCCGTATTCTTTAATCTTTTGCGCTAATATTTTTTGCTTGTCCTGCGCGCTTGCATTGGCCGAGTAAAGCTCGCCGCCTGTTTCATAAGCGGCAGTCTTATATACGTTGAGCTTGTTGGCCACGCTGCCCGAAGCTGCGTGCGCTATCTCCGCCATTGAGATATTGAGCGCATCGAGCGTGCCTGAATAGTTTAAATAAACGCTCGCACTCCCAACGGCTATAAGCGATATGACCGTGGTGGCTATCATGCCAAGCAGAATCTTGGATTTTATGCTGCTGAAATTGATCTTTTTCATGTTTTCACATCCCATCTGCAATGTAAGCCCTTGCGATATATTGCGCTCGTGTTCACAACCGGGAAAGAATACTTGAGCTAATAAATATTAACATAAAATTTATTTTAAAACAATACATTACGCATTTTTAACGCATTATGTTTGCATTCGTCACATTATAAATATGAAATTTAATGTCGCTTGCGGCAAATGCAGGCATAAAGAGTTTTTTTAGCAAGCTTAATGACACGCCGCGACAGTCAGGCGGACGTCATGATGGTGACTTTCTGCTTGTAAACGCAGCCGCTTATAAGGCGGTGTGTTGCTTAATTTATGTTTGAACTATATACTTAAATAATGGACTATATGCTTAAATAATCGAGAAGGAGCGTATAAATGCGCGAAATTAAAGCTTCATTACTCACGCAAGCCGTTGCGCGGCTATGCGTGAAGGCTAATTTGTATCTTCCGGAGGACGTGTGCGAGCTTATGGAAACGGCCTGCTCAAAAGAGCCGTGGCAAAAGGCGAAAACCACGCTCGCCGCGCTGAAACGCAATTATCAAATAGCGGCGCAGGAGCACATACCGATATGTCAGGATACTGGCATGGCCTGCGTATTCCTGAAAATCGGGCAGGACGCGCATATCACTGGCGATGTTAGCACCGCTGTTGACGAGGGCGTGAGGCAAGGCTATAAAGAGGGCTTGCTTCGCATGTCTATAGTAAAGGAGCCAATATTGCGTGAGAACACGGGCGATAATACGCCTGCCATGCTGTATATAGAGCTTGTGCCGGGCGAAAATGTGGAGATAACCGTTGCGCCCAAGGGCTTTGGCAGCGAGAATAAATCGAGGCTAAAAATGCTTAAACCGTCCGACGGCGAAGCGGGCATTGTGGACTTTGTGCTTGAAACGGTGGAAAAAGCGGGTGCTGATTCATGCCCGCCGGTCATTGTGGGCGTCGGCGTGGGCGGCAATTTCGATAAGGCTGCTCTGCTCGCCAAAAAGGCGCTCATTCGCGATGCACGCACCCACAATCAGGACGCGCGTTATGCTTTGCTTGAAAAGCGGCTTTTGGAGGA